>JAOAPT010000025.1 GCA_025463045.1 Candidatus Solibacter sp. | reverse complement strand
CAGCCGAGGCCCATACGACGGCGCCAAGGGGCAGGATCAGGTCGTGAACCGTGATCAGGTCCACTACGTCGCGCGGCTCACGACGCCCATACGCGGCCGATACTTTATTCGTGGCCAAATCAATCGGGTGCAAGGCATAACCGAAAGTGTCGTCACGGACCGTCGGGAAAAAACGAAAATCGCTGTCTGCGACCCATTCAAGCTTTGTTTCCTCACCGTCGCGTTCAATCAGCGCCGAGTAGATGGCTGGGTCGCGCCTGGTCCACCGTAGCGTGTACCCGTGCTCTTGAAGCAATGTGCCATCACATTCGGCGGATGTGGCAACGCGTTCCTCGCGATCGTGAAATACATCAATATCGTTGGAAAAGCGAGCTGCCTTCCGATTCAAAGGCGTGCTACCGCCAATGTAGCTTTCGGGATTGCGGTTGGCTGCGAGTAGCCGTAATGTCTCGGTCTGAATCTTAGACAGCGGCACGGCACGCCTGCTCGATCTGCTCGGCCAATCGCCGCGCCCTCAGATCTCCTTCAACGCGAAGAGAGCGGGTTATTGCCAGGGCGTCCGCCGGCGTGGGATCGGGCACCGGCTTACGGCTCCACAACGCCGATGTACCGAATTGGTCAAAAGCCTGCCGATAGAGACTTGCGAAATCCTGCATTTTATTTCAGCGGATAGCCGCGAATCAATTTGAACGTCCTCGTCCACCGCGTCTTCGTGAAGAAGTGCGTCACCACGTCGATGATGTGATCGACCCCGACATTGCCGTTGATCAGATCCTGCGTGGGAGCCTCGAAGCTCCAGTAGATGATCACCGGAGTGCCCACGATATTCTCCCGCGGCACGAGCCCCCAGTAGCGGCTGTCGTCGGAATCGTCCCGATTGTCGCCCATCGCGAAGATATACCCTGGCGGCACCACAAGCTCATCGTTCACCACGTATTTTTCGATCATCTCCGCGGCGCGCGGACGCAGCGGCATGGCATGCGCTCCGGCGGGAAAGTTGTCGCGATACATATCCGGAAATTGCTGTGAGTGAACCGTATACGGCTCGTTGACCTGTTTCCCGTTAAGAAAGAGCTGCTTATTCTCGAAATGAATGTGATCGCCGGGAACCCCGATCGCCCGCTTCACGTAATCCTGCGAAATGTTCAGCGGATATCGGAAGACGATGATATCGCCGCGGCGCACGTCGCGATACGGCAGAATCTTGCTCCATGCTCCGCCCGGCGAATAAACCAGCTTATCGACCAGCACGTGGTCGCCGATCAGGAGCGTACCCACCATCGACGCGCTGGGAATGACGAACGCCTGGATCAGCGTGGTCGTGCCAAACAACAGCAGTGCGATCGTCACCGCCCACTCCGCGATAAATCCGCGCTGCACGTCGTCGGTCAGTTCGGCGATTCGCGTCCTCATGCCGGGCGGCTTAATGTCAGTCGTAGTCCCCACACCTGTCATTGTATCGGATGAGACGTGGCAGAACCGGATTCGTGTGACGCGTCTGCTACCATACCAGCATAAGGGGGACCGCTTGCATCAACCCACTCCGGAATTGCCCCGCATCCTAGCCGCCCTGCGCACCAGTCCTTTTTCCGAGGCGAAGCTCGCGCGGAGGAGCGTCAAAGACGAGATCCGAAGCAATCTGATTTGCGCGATCCAGCGCGGGGAAACCCTGTTTCCAGGCATCATCGGCTATGAGGATTCGGTGGTGCCCCAGGTTGTCAACGCGCTGCTTTCGCGCCACAACTTTATTCTGCTCGGCCTGCGCGGGCAGGCGAAGACCCGCCTCATCCGCCAACTCACCGGGCTCCTCGACGAGTGGACGCCGTACCTCGCAGGCTGCGAGATTCACGACAATCCCTACACGCCGATCTGCCGCCGCTGCCGCGACCTGGTGGCCGATCAGCCTGACGACGCGCATATCGCGTGGCTGCATCGCGACCAGCGCTACGTGGAGAAGCTGGCGACGCCCGACGTCACCATCGCCGACATGATCGGCGACATCGACCCGATCAAAGCTGCGCGCCGCGGGCAGGATATCTCCGATGAATTGACCGTTCACTACGGCCTGCTGCCGCGCGCGAATCGAGGCGTGTTCGCGATCAACGAACTCCCCGACCTCGCGGGGAAAATTCAGGTGGGCCTCTTCAATATCATGCAGGAAGGCGACGTGCAGATTAAGGGCTACCCCGTCCGCCTGCCGCTCGACGTGCTGATGGTGTTCACCGCGAATCCCGAGGACTACACGGCGCGCGGCAAGATCATCACGCCGTTGAAGGATCGCATCGGCAGCGAGATCCGCACGCACTATCCCGCCGTGCTCGACCAGGGCATCGCGATCACCGAGCAGGAAGCGTGGGTGGAGCGTCGGTCCCCCGTTGAGGTGCGCGTTCCCGAATATATGCGCCGCGTTATCGAGCAACTCGCCTTCCTCGCGCGCGAAGATAAGCGCGTCGACAAGCGCTCCGGCGTCAGTCAGCGTCTGCCGATTTCGGTGCTGGAGAACGTCGTCTCCAACGCCGAGCGCAGGGCCCTGAAGGCCAAGGACGATATGGCGGTGCCGCGCGTCACCGACCTCTATTCCGCGCTGCCCGCGATCACCGGCAAACTGGAACTCGAGTACGAAGGCGAACTCAAGGGCGGCGATACGGTAGCCCGCGAACTGATTCGTATGGCCGTCGGCAAGATTTTCAACGAGAGCTACGAAGGCGTCAATTTCGCCAACATCATTCAGTGGTTCGATCTCGGCGGATCGCTTAAGCTCGACGAAGGTGTCGACAGCGCGAGCATGGTGCGTCAATTAAACGGCATTCAAGGACTGATGGAGAAGACGAAGGCGCTGGGTCTTTCGTCCAATGAACCGGACGCCGTGCGCGCTGCGGCTGCGGAATTCATTCTCGAAGGACTCTACGCGCACCGTCGAATCGGACGTACCGAAGAACGTGGATTCTCGGCGGAGGACAAACCCGCGCGCCAGTCGAGGGAGCGGGAAGAAGGCAAGGGCGAGCGCCCGAACATGCGCCGTCCCTTGAATTAGGTAAGACGAACTAGGTAAGACGAACTAGGTACGAGGACGACTCATGAAGTGGATCAAATATTCCAAATACACCGGCGAGGATATGGGGATCAGCGCCGAGGATCTGCTTCAGGCGCTCTCCGATTTCCTGCTGCAGAGCGGCTTCAACTCGCAGTACGGTGAGTGGAACGAACACACGCTCGAAGACCTGAAGAACGCCATCCAGCAGGCTCTCGAAAAGGGCGAGCTCTTCGATGAGGAAGCGCTCCGGGAGATGATGGAGCAACTCGGGAAGATGAGTCCGGAGCAAATGGATTAGCTCATCGA
>JAOAPT010000022.1 GCA_025463045.1 Candidatus Solibacter sp. | reverse complement strand
ACGCCCGATTCGATCGAACGCGGAGTGTTCGATCGCGACGAAGGTCCGCGCGCCGATACTTCCGTGGAAGCGCTCGGCAAGCTGAAGGCGGTGTTTCACGCGAACGGCACGGTGACCGCCGGCAACTCCTCGCAGACCAGTGATGGGGCGGCCGCGGCACTGGTGATGTCCGATCGCAAGGCGCGCGAGCTCGGCCTCAAGCCGAAGGCGCGCTTCGTGAGCTACGCGACCGCGGGAGTACCGCCGGAGATCATGGGGATCGGCCCGGTGGTGGCGATTCCGAAGGCGCTCGTGATGGCCGGGTTGAAGCTCGACCAGATCGGCGTGATCGAACTGAACGAGGCGTTCGGCGTGCAGGCGCTGGCGGTGATGCGCAAGACGGGGCTCGACCCCGAACGGGTCAATGTGAACGGCGGCGCGATCGCGCTCGGACATCCGCTGGGCTGCACCGGCGCGAAACTGACAGCGACGATTCTGCGCGAGATGGAGCGGCGCAAGTCGCGATACGGCATGGTCACAATGTGCGTCGGCGGCGGCCAGGGCGCAGCGGGGATATTCGAATGGCTTCAATAGTGACTTCAATCAAGGGCGGCTCGTTTCTGATCGAAGAGCGAGCGGCGGGCGAGGTGTTCACGCCCGAGGACTTTTCCGCGGAGCATCGCGATATCGCGCGCACCGCCGCGCAGTTTTTCCTCGGCGAAGTAGCGCCCAACATCGATGCGATCCAGCATCAGGAGCCGGGCGTGGCTGTCGCCGCGCTACGAAAATCGGCCGCACTTGGGTTGACGTCGATGGCGATCCCGGAGGAGTACGGCGGCCTCGAGCTCGACATCATTTCCGCCATGGTGGTGGCGGAGCAGCTCGCTGGAGACGGCAGCTACGCGGCGTGGCACGGCGCGCACACGGGGATCGGCACGCTGCCGCTGGTGTATTACGGCACGCCCGCGCAGAAGGCGAAGTACCTGCCGAAGCTCGCGACCGCGGAGCTCGTGGCGGCGTACGCGCTGACCGAGCCGCATGCCGGGTCCGACGCGCTCGCCGCGCGCACACGCGCCGACTTGAGCGCGGACGGCACGCACTACATTCTCAGCGGCCAGAAGATGTGGATCACGAACGGCGGCGCGGCCGATCTGTTCACGGTCTTCGCCAAGATCGGCGGCGATCAGTTCACGGCCTTCCTGGTGGAACGGGCCTTCGGCGGCGTGACCAGCGGCGCGGAAGAAAAGAAGATGGGCATCAAGGGCAGCTCCACCACGGCGGTGTATTTCGATAACGTCCCGGTGCCGGTGGAGAACGTGCTCGGTGAAGTCGGACGCGGGCACATCATCGCGTTCAATATTTTGAATATCGGACGCCTGAAGCTCGGCGCGTTCGCGCTCGGCGGCGCCAAACAGGTGCTGGCCGATTCGCTGCGCTATGCGAAGGAGCGTAAAGCATTCGGCCACGCGATCGCCGACTTCGGCGCGATCCGTCACAAGCTGGCGGAGATGGCGGTGCGGCTCTACGCGACGGAATCGATGGTGTGGCGCACGGTGGGGCTGATCGCGCCCGAGGAATCGCTGAAGACGATCGAGGAGTACGCCGTCGAGTGCTCGATCGTCAAAGTGCATGCGAGCGAGATGCTCGATTATGTGGTCGACGAGGGCGTGCAGATTCACGGCGGCTACGGGTATCACCAGGATTACGCGGTGGAGCGGGCGTACCGCGATTCGCGCATCAATCGGATTTTCGAAGGCACGAACGAGATCAACCGCCTGCTGATTCCCGGCATGCTGTTCAAGCGCGCCTCGCGCGGACAGCTCGCGCTGGTCACGGCCGCGCAGAAAGTGTTGGGCGAGATTCTGGGCGCTCCGCCGGCGGGCGAGAATGCCGACGAAGAAATGCGGCTGGTGCGCAATGCGCGCAAGATCACATTGCTCGCGATGGGGCTGGCGTATCAGAAGTACCTGATGGAACTCGACAAGCAGCAGGAGGTGCTGATGGGGATCGCCGATATGGTGATGGAGGTGTTCGCCATGGAATCGGCACTGCTGCGCTCGCGGAAGACGGGGACGGGCGCCGACCTCTGCGCGGTGCTGCTGCGCGATGGCATGGCGCGCGTGGAAGTGGCGGCGCGCACCGTGCTCGCCGCCTGCTCGGACGGCGATGCGCTGCGCACGAACATGGCGGTGCTGCGTCGATTTGCAAAATATGAACCGGTTGACGCGATCGCGCTGCGTCGACGGATTGCCGACCGGCTGCTGGCGGCGGGAAGGTACTGCTGCTAACGATTCGAGGGTGTGCTCTTCGACAACTCGGCCTTTGGCGTGCAGCCGTACGCGCTGTGCGGATATTAGCGATTGCTGTATGCGGCTTCTCACTGGTGGCGTCGGGCTCGGCGCAACAAACTGAAGCTCAGGCTCCAACTGAAGCTCAGGCTCCAACTCAAGCCCAAACTCAGACCCAAACCCAGACTCAGATCAAGGATGCGAATCACTTTGAGAATTTCAAACGCAAGCTGATCTGGAAGGGCCCGCTCGCGAAGACCGCCGTGAGCGCGCTCTTCAACGAGATCCGCAACTCGCCGCGTGAGTGGGGACGGGGCATCGACGGGTTTGGTAAACGCGCGGGATCTTCGTTCGGCCAGCGCGCGGTGAAAGCAACCGTCGAGCTCGGCGTGAGCGAGTGGACGCATGAAGATCTGCACTATCACCGGCAGGGGACGGGCGGTTTTATGAGCCGGGTGAAGCACGCCATCGTGACTACGTATTGGGTACCGCGCGACAACGGTACGGGTCAGACGCTGGCCGTGGGCCGGCTGGCAGGAACGTTCGCCGCCCCGCAGGTGGCGCGCCTCTGGCTGCCGGATCGCGTGGCGACCTTCGGCGCGGCGGCACAGAGCGCGGGGGCAACGATCGGCCTGGACGTAGGGCTCAACATCCTTTACGAATTTTGGCGGCCAAGGAAGTAAGAAAAGGGGTAGAATGGCGGCTTCATGCCCGCCAATGGGACGTACCTCATCTGCCTCACGGTCGCGACGCTGGCCCTGCTGCTGATTCTGATTCTCGTCGCGAAACTGCACGCCTTTCTTGCCCTGCTGATCTCCGCGATGGCGATGGGACTGGCGTCCGGCATGCCGCCCGACAAAGTGCTGAAGTCGATTCAGACCGGCTTCGGCGACGCGCTGGGCTTCATCGCGGTGGTACTCGGGCTCGGCGCAATGATCGGGCGCTTCCTGGAATATTCGGGCGGCGGGCGCGCGCTCGCGGATTGGCTGCTGCTGAAATTCGGCAAAGATCACGCCGCGTGGGCCGTGCTCGTGGCGTCCTTCCTCGTGGGCCTGCCGATCTTTTTCGAAGTCGGTTTTATCATTCTGATCCCGATCGTCTGGAGCCTGACGCGGGAAACGAAACGCTCGCTGCTGTTCTACGGTTTGCCGATGGCGGCGGCGCTGACGATCACGCATTCGCTGGTGCCGCCGCATCCCGCGCCGGCCGCCGCGACGCAGCTCCTGGGCGGCGACCTCTCGCACATCATCGTGTACGGCGTGATGCTCTCGATCCCGATGACGCTGGTGGCGGGCCTGGTCTACGGCACGTGGATCGCGCGCCGCATTCACATCGACGTGCCGGAGATCGCGGCCACGATGAAGATGGTGGAATCGGACGTGAAGGCGCCGCCGGTGCCGATGGTCATCCTGCTGCTTCTGCTGCCCGTGACCCTGACCTTCGGCGCCACGATGGCGAGCCTGCGCAACATTCCCTTCCGCGGCGTGGCGGTGTTCCTGGGCCATCCATATACCGCACTCGCAATCACCACGCTGCTCGCGATCTATTTCTTCGGACTGCGGCGCGGATTGAATCGCGACAAGGCGCTGAAGCTGGCGACGGACGCGCTGCTGCCGATCGGCGCGCTGATGTGCATCATCGGAGGAGGCGGGGCGCTGAAGCAGGTGATCGTCGATTCGGGAGTCGGGACGTACGCGGGCAAGCTGCTGATGACGAGCTCGATCTCGCCGCTGGTGGTGGTGTGGCTGATCGCGGCGGCGATGCGGCTTGCGCAGGGCTCGGCGACGGTGGCGATCATCACCGCGGCGGGAATCGCGGCGCCGCTGGTGAAGGGGCTGCCGGGCTACTCGCCCGATGAGCTGATACTCGCGCTGTGCTGCGGCGGCTCGGCGTTCTCGCAGGTGAGCGATTCGGGATTCTGGATGGTGACGAATTATTTCGGCACGACGGTCACGCAATCGCTGAAGACGTGGACGACGATGAAGATCATCGCGTCTGTGCTGGGCCTGGGGATCATGCTGGCGGCGCATGCGCTGCTACGATAGATGGAGCATGAGCCTATACGATTTGGAACCGGGGCAGGATTGTCCGGAGCTGGTACGGATGATCGTCGAGATCCCGAAGAACTCGAGCAATAAATACGAATACGACGGCAAGCTGGGCGTTTTCCGGCTGGATCGCTCGCTCTATTCCGCGGTGCACTATCCTGGCGACTACGGGTTCATCCCCGGCACGCTCGCGGAAGATGGCGATCCGCTGGATGTGCTGACGCTCGTCGACGTGCCGAGTTTTCCCGGTGTGCTGATGATGGTGCGGCCTGTCGGCGTGCTGGCGATGGTGGACCAGGACGAGCCCGACGAAAAGATTCTCGCGGTGCCGAATCACAATCCGCGGTTCGACCAGATTCACACGATCGATCAGGTCTTCCAGCACAATCTACGCGAGATCGAACACTTCTTCGCGATTTATAAAGAGCTTGAAGGGAAGCGGACTGTGATGCAAGGGTGGAAGGGTCCGCGGGAAGCGCGCGAAGTGATTCGAAGATCGCGCGATCGATATTTGGGGGCGCATGCTCCGGAGGTCGCGGAAGGGCAGACCACGTAGGGCGAGGGCAAAACATCTTTAGCCGCCGATGAACGCCGATGAACGCGGATAAAACGCGGATAAGAAGAGGCGAGAAAGGGATTGGCTAGTCTTTGGAGATGAC
>JAOAPT010000016.1 GCA_025463045.1 Candidatus Solibacter sp. | reverse complement strand
AGCATCGCCCGCGACGCCGCCTTCGAGCGCGATCGCGATCTCGGGCTTCACGAAATCGGCCGCGGTATGGGCGCCGCGCAAGCCGATTTCTTCCTGGGTGGTGATCACGAAGAAGAGCTGCGCTTTCCTAGGAGCGTTGGCGAGGCGGCGCATGACTTCGACGACGACGGCGCAGCCGACGCGATCGTCCCACGCCTTCCCGAGGTATTGATCGGTGCCGTTGAGGATCGCGAACGGGGCGTCGGGCACGACGGGGTCGCCTGGCTCGACGCCGAGCGCGCGCACTTCCTCGGCTGACTTCGCGCCGACGTCGAGGAAGAGGCTGTCGCGTGAATAGACGCGCGTGCGCTCGTCGGCGGGCACGACGTGGACGTCGCGGATTCCCGTTACGGCGCGGACGGGTCCCTTCGAGCCGATGATGATCCAGCGTTGATCGACGAGCGCCTGATCGAGCCAGCCGCCGAGCATCTGCATGCTCAGGAATCCGTTGGGAGTGATGCGGCGGATCATGCCGCCGAGCTCGTCCATGTGGGCATCGATCATGACGCGCGGACCGGTGGTGCCCTGGGTGGCGACGATCGAGCCCATGCCGTCGAACGCGAGCGACGCGGCGAACGGCTTCATCTCTTCGACCATGATCTTGCGGATGGGCTCTTCAAAGCCCGAGGGTCCGGCGGCGTTCGAGAGGCGCTCCAACAGGTTGGCGACGCGGTCTTGCGCGAAGGCGGAGGCGGCGAGTGAGAAGAGTAAGAAGTGGCGGAAGTTCACCGTGCTAGTGTACCCTGCGGGGCCTATGGAGAAAGCCGCCCGCCAGGGTACTGAGTAGGATGATGCTCGTGAAAAGCGCATCGGTGCTCAGTTGATTCGGGATGCGGATAATTTCTTTAAAGTGGGCCGTGTAGTAGTAGAGCGACCAGCTCACTCCCGAGGCAACGTAGGCCAGCAGCATCGCGGCACGTTGTGCGCGATGAGTCTGCGCGATCATCCAGCCGACGAACGCGGGCCAGACGAGAACCGTCAGAACGATCATCATGGAAGTCATGCCCCTATGGCGGGAGTGAATCTCGACCCAGTTAAAGAGCACTCCCCACGCAGTCGTCAATAGCCAGCCGGTTGCGATCGCCCGGAGCGCCAACACCGGATGACGTCGAAGATCGCGCCCGATCTGTGTGGCGATCGCGGCCGCCGTTTGGAGGGCGAGCCACATGGCCGACCTGCCCGCGCCGCGCTCTTCCACAAGATCGCCGAGCAGCGTCTCATCGACGCCGAATGTCCGTAGCAGCCACTCTGCAAATTTCAAACCGTGCCTCCTTCCAATTGCGGCACTCCCTGCCACATCCCGATGAGCGCGGCGCGCGTGGCGCGGACTTCGCGCAATCCCTGGGCAGTGATCTGGAAATATCGCTTGGCGCGGCCGCCGCGCTCGGGAGTCGCTTCGCCGAGTTCCGATTTCACCAAGCCCTTGTCGGCCAGCCGCTCCAGCACCAGGTAGACGCTGGCGATCGCCACGGACCGCTTGCCTTTCGTCTCGATCTCGTGCGCGATCGTGACACCGTACGCTTTTGGTCCGAGCCGCACGAGCGCCAGCAGAACGAGGAGTTCGAGATCGCCGAGTGAGTTCTTCCGCGCCATTTCTTCAATGATGCAGAAGAAATCCCTGCGTCTCAAGCGCGTTGCATTTACAGGTATGATTTATTCCATGCGCACCGCCGCTCTCGCCATTCTTTTTGCCGTCGCTTTACCATCTCAGCCGCTGCAGGACGCCTTGCGCGCACGTATCGGCGACTTCCAGGGCACCGTCTCGCTCTACGCGAAGAACCTCGACACCGGCGCGACGGTCGGCATCCGCGAAGCCCTACCGGTGCGCACCGCGAGCACCATCAAGCTGCCGATTCTGCTCGCCGTCACCGATCAGGTGGCCGCCGGAAAAGCGAAGTGGGATGAGATGCTCACCGTCCGCGCGCAGGACAAGGTTTCGGGCAGCGGCGTCATCGGCGCGGAGCTTTCCGATGGGGTGCAGTTGCCGGTGCGCGACGTGGTCCATCTGATGATCGTGCTCAGCGATAATACGGCGACCAACATGATTCTCGAGCGCTTCACGGCGGACGCCGTCAACGCGTACCTCGATCGCATCGGCATTAAGACGACGCGCTCGATGCGCAAGGTCCGCGGCGATGGCACGCAGTTGAAGGCGGCGGACGGTTGGAGCGCCGCGGGTAAGCTGCCGGAGAATCAGAAGTACGGGCTCGGCGTCTCCACGCCCCGCGATATGGTCACGATCCTCGAGAGACTGGATAAGGGCGAGATCGTCAGTCCCGAGGCTTCGAAGGAAATCCTCGCCGTCCTCAGGCGCTGTCAGGACGGCACTGGAGTGCGCCGCAAACTCAGCGGCATGACGGTCGCGAATAAGACCGGCGCGCTCGATGCGCTGCGGTCGGAAGTCGCGTTGGTCTATGCCAAGGGCGGGCGGATTGCGATGGCGATCACGGTGGACGACATGCCGAAGATCGATTGGACACCGGACAATCCGGGCGTGCTGCTGATCGCCGATCTCGCGCGGATTTTGGTGGATGGTCTTACGCGTCCCTGATTGACGCGACCGGTTGATACAATTCTGGGCATGATGCGATTGCCCCTGTTTGCCACCTCGCTCGCCTTCGCCGGTCTGCTCGCCGCGCAAGGTCCTCCTCCCGCGACCGCCGGCCGTGGAGGCCGCGGTAACGCGCCGCCCGCGATCAACAGTTGCGAGGTCCGCCCGGACCGCACCGTGACCTTCCGGATGCGCGCGCCCGAAGCGACCGATGTAAAGGTCAGCGGAGATTTCGTGCAAGGCGCGCAGGCCCTACAGAAGGCCGAAGACGGTGTGTGGAGCATCACACTCGGACCGCTGAATCCGGCGATCTACAGCTACAATTTTCGCGTCAACGGCGTGAGTGTGCTCGACCCGGTGAATCCGATGATCCAACCCGGCGAGCGCTCGTCGTCATCGATGTTCGAGGTTGCGGGCGAGACTCCGGCCCCTTACGATATCCAGGCGGTGCCACACGGCACGGTGCACGAGAACTGGTACCAATCGAAGTCGCTCAGTGCGTGGCGGCGCGTCGACGTTTACACGCCGCCCGGGTATGAGACCGCCAAGACGACTTACCCCGTGCTCTATCTTTTGCACGGCTCGGGCGATACGCAGAACGGGTGGGTGTCGATCGGGCGCGCCAATTTGATTCTCGACAACCTGATCGCGGCGGGCAAAGCG
>JAOAPT010000008.1 GCA_025463045.1 Candidatus Solibacter sp. | reverse complement strand
AGCGCAGATCCTGAACCGCATCGCGTGCCTCGGTAACGGCTTGAGCGGCGTCATTGAGCGCCGTTTCCAATACTTGCCTGGCATCAACGGCGCGTCCGGGAAGCAGATTGTGGGCCGCCTGAAAACGTAATATCAGCCCATGGAAGCTCTGCAACAGCGTATCGTGGAGCTCGCGGGCGATGCGCGTGCGCTCTTCAAGCCGCTCCGTATGGAGCATATTGACCCGGGCCGTCATTTGCGTCAACCGCAGGCGATACAGGAGCCACAATACACCCGCGGTCGCCACCACAACCAGTCCTTGAAACCAAATCGTCTGGTAGTACGTGGGCGCGACACTGAAAGTCCAGGAAGCGCCTGTGTCATTCCACACCCCGTCGTTGTTGCTTGCCGTCACTCGAAATCGATACTCCCGCGGTGAAAGATTCGTATAGAAGGCCTGGCGGCGCGTTCCGGCTTCCTGCCATTGCGTATCCGAACCCTCGAGCTTGTAGCGGAACCGCACGCGTTCCGGAATCGCCAGGCTTAGAGCTGTGTATTCGATCCGTATGTTCCTTGTGCGAGGTGGCAGCGCTATCGGATTTGAAGGCAGGTACTCCCGCTCATCCCCCCGAATGGACGTAATGTGAACCGGTGGGGCAATGCGATTTCGTCGGCTGGAAAAGCGATTGGGATCGAGCCAGGCAACGCCCTTAGGTGTCGCAAACCAGAGGCGTCCTCCGGGAGATTCGACTAGCGACGGCTCCGGGAAACGATCAGAGGGAAGACCAGGCAGTCCGTCTGCCGCGTCGAGCCGTTCGGCGGTTACGGCATACTGCGGATCGAGTAAGAATCTCTCGATTTCCTCCGCTGGGACGTGCGTCACACCAGAAAACCCGTTTACCCACAAATCGCCTGATGGAGTCTCGACTATGCCCGTTACCCGTCCAGGTAGTCCTGCATCTTTGCACAGCAGTTTGCGAAAGCTGCCGTTCTGAAAGAGTACGATGCCGCCTAAACCGGCGAGCCATACGTGCTCGCGCCGAACGGTCAGCGTCGTAACTGAGATGTTTAACGCTCCATCAGGAAATGAATAACGGTCAAATCCAGAGCCGTCCCACTTCACGACCTTATTAGAGAAAGAAAACCAGACATTTCCCTGTCCGTCTTCCGCCATTGTGCCGATGACGCCCGGTTTCCGCTCGAGTCTGTCGTTCTCCAATGTCCACTGATCGCCGGTCCGATGGTATACGTTCGGGGCAAGAGTGGACACCCAAAGTCCGCCCATCCTGTCCACCGCAATAGCTGCGGGCACTTCAGTGTCGTCATGCGGGTAATGCACCGGAGTCAATTTCGCGCCGGAAAATCGCCAGAGCTTCGCTTGTTTCGCCACACCTCCAGACCAGATATCGCCACGGAAATCGCGGCACAAGGCAAAGACGATACCAGTCTGGGGAAACGTCGTCAGCGCGCCGTCGCCCGTGATGCGGGAGAGCGGGAGCGCGCGACTCCCGATCCAGACAGCACTTGAATCCGCTGCTACGGCCATCTGAAACGCCTGGCTAGGAGGTCGAGGCAAAGAAGACAGAACGTTCTCCCGAAGCTGGTCAAGGCCCGAACTGGTTCCGACCCAGATCGTGCCTTCCTGATCCCGAATGATCTTTGAAGCTACGTCCGAACTCAGGCCCTGGGCCGGCGTGAACGCCGCGCCCTCGTCCGCGCCGATAACCCCTTTGGCACGGATAATGTGAGTTCCGTCGAACCGCTCGACGCCTCTGCTGGTTGCGGCCCATAAGGTTCCGTCCGGCGCAAAAATGAAGTTGCCGATACGCCGGCTGATTGGCAGGGCAGGTAAATCGTTCACCGATCGCACCGCAACCCCATTGCTGTCCGCGACCATTCGCAGACCAGACTCATCTGAGAGCCAAATCGATTTGTCAGGGGCCTCCCGGAGGAAAGTGAACGCGGCGCGCGAAGTCGACCCGCTCGGTACGTGTTCAAACGTCGAACTGGCGGCCCGGAGGACGTAAAAGTCCCGGACCATCTTCACCCAGAGCGTTCCTCTGCTATCCATGAGAATAGCTGCGGGAAAGCCGCTTGGATTTGCCGGAACTTTCGGAACCGGCTCACAACTGCCCTCGCGAAAGTGCGCGAGTCCTGCGGAAGACTGAATCCAGAGGGAGCCATCCGGGGCCTCTTTGATTGCGTCAGTCTTCAGACCTGGCGTGCAGCGGCGATCCGGAAACGAATTGGCAACGCCGGTTCGCCAACGAATCAATCCCTGAGCACGTGTGCTCAGCCAGATGTCACCGTTTCTACTAACAAAGACAGAGTCGAGGTCCTGATTTCGAATAGCTCCGCCCGAAACCTCGTCGATCCTTTGGAGCCGAACGCCGTCGAAACGGTAGACGCCGTTAGTCGTCGTGAGCCAAAGGTACCCATCAGGAGATTGCTGTATATCAAACACCGCACCAAGGCCCGTCTCCGCGGTCCATGAGGCGTGATGGTAGTCCTGCAGTAAAGGTGACGTCGCGGTCACGGGCACTGCACCTGCGCACGAGAAGAGTAAGAGGCAATTCCGGATGAGGACTGACATTTTATTCAAGGAGCGGTTGAAGGTTTTGTCGCCGCCATAGCCAGGACAAGTTTCTGATCTCTGCACGATCGATTACTGGATCTAACAGATTTGAGCGCTCCCCGCACACACCCAACTCTGTCGGCGTGAATGGCAGAAACACCGCCAACCAAACGTGCTTCGGTGGGTTGAGGATGTGAAGCATGGGTGGCGACTTCCGGGGCCATCACTTTGCTGCCGGCATGAACCGCGCGGATGGTTTGCAGGAGTTCCCTGTGCAGGAGGCCTTTTAGCAGGTACGCCTGAGCGCCGGCTTTGATCACGCGTTGCGCCTGGACGTCGCCGGCATACGTCGTGAGGACAATCATTCGGGCTTCGGGGAATTCACCGCGGATAGCTATAATGGCGTCCAAACCATTCATTTCCGGCATCTGTAAGTCGATCAGTGTGACGTCTGGCAGGCATTCCCGGAATTTGGCAATCGCTTCACGTCCGTTCGACGCTTCGCCCACCAGTTTCATATCCGACTCCGGAAGAAGAAGCATGGCGATGCCTACGCGAATAAGCTGATGGTCGTCGACCACCAGAATGCGAATCGGAGACGAATCGGTGCTCATGAAGTCGTCCCCATCTTGCTCTTAAAGAGCCGAAAACGCCGGCTGGCATGCCTTCCGTAAGCGACCGAAGCAGGTATAGTCAGTTCCACCTCCGTGCCGGCTCCGTGCTC
>JAOAPT010000996.1 GCA_025463045.1 Candidatus Solibacter sp. | reverse complement strand
GGCGCGGGGTCGGTGGTGGTGCATCCGGTGCCCGATAATTCGACCGTGGTCGGCATTCCGGGTCGTGTCGTGCGGATCCGGCCGGAGGGCGGCAATCTCGATCACGGACGCCTGCCCGATCCGGAAGGCCAGGCGATCGACGACCTCGCGCGCCGCGTCGCGGAACTCGAAAGCATGCTGCGGAAGATGATCGCGGAGCACGAAGTGGAGCATCATCGGCGGGGCTGATTGAAGTTAATCCGAGGCGCGACGGTGAGGGAGTCTCATGGGCCTGCGGCCCACCAAAGCTGACGAAGATCCAAGCATTCAATCCGAGCCGCGACCGTGAGAAGCTGTGGTCACGTGACCACCGCTCCGTAACCGTCGCGGCTCGGATTGGAGTGTGTTCTTCAACGGAGTTCTCCATGGCCCCGTTCGGGGCCGCAACAAGGGATGAAAATGGACGATCGCTTTTAGGCGCGTCATTTTCAGGGGAGCGCCGAGCGCATATCAAGTGACCACCACTCGCTCACGGTCGCGGCGCTGAGTGGAGTGCGTTCTTCAACGGAGGGTAGTCGCAGAAGAGGGCCACCGGATTGGGGCTCGCCTCGCGATACACTAGCCTCATGACTCGACGCTTGCTTGGACTTTTTGTCCTCCTCGCGGGATTTGCGTTTGCGCAGAACCGCGTTTATGAACTCCGGACGTACACCTGTAACGAAGGAAAGCTGGAAACCTTGAAGACCCGCTTCCGCGATCACACAATCGAGATTTTCAAACGCCACGGCATGGAAAGCGTGGGCTATTGGGTTCCGCAGGATGGGGAGAAATCGAAGACTACCCTGATTTACATCATCTCCCACGCCAGCCGGGAAGCCGCCAAGGCGAACTGGGCGGCATTCAGCTCCGATCCCGAATGGAGAAAAGTGGCGGCGGAATCCGAGTTGAACGGCAAGATCGTCAACCACGTGGACTCCGTCTTCATGGACCCGACTGATTTCTCGAAGTTGAAATAACGTGGACGTCGCGCGCCAGGCGCATCTGCGCCACCTTGTCGACCAACTTCGGAAGTTGGAATCGCGCCTCCGCGAAGGCGGGGGCGCGACGCGCATCGAGAAGCAACACAAGGCTGGGAAAATGACGGCGCGCGAGCGGATCGCCGGTCTGCTCGACCCAGGTTCGCCGTTCCTCGAGATCGGGCTGCTGATCGCCTACGACCGCTACGACGGGCAGGCGCCCGCGGCCGGCGTGGTTACTGGCCTGGGGCGGATCGAAGGACGTCCCGCGGTGATCGTCGCCAACGACGCGACGGTGAAGGCCGGCGCGTGGTGGCCGGAGACGATCACGAAGATTCTGCGCGCTCAGGAAATCGCGATGCGGAATCGACTGCCGATCGTGTACCTGGTGGATTCGGCGGGCGTGAATCTTCCGTACCAGGACGGCATTTTTCCCGGGCAATATGGCGCGGGTCGAATTTTTTATTACAGCTCGCTGATGCGGCGCAAGCTGCGCATCCCGCAGATCGCCGCTGTGATGGGACCGTGCATCGCGGGCGGCGCGTATCTGCCGGCGTTGAGCGACGTCATCCTGATGGTCGAAGGCACGAGCTTCATGGGACTGGGCGGGCCGAACCTGGTGAAGGGAGCGACCGGGCAGGTGATCGATTCCGAACCGCTCGGCGGAGCGCGATTGCATACCTCCATCAGCGGCGTGGCGCACTACATGCCGAAGGACGATGCCGAGTGCCTGACGATGATCCGCGAGCGCTTCCGGCAATTGCCCGCGCCCGCACCCGCGCCCACCGGCGCCACCCCGCCCGAGCGCGACACGTCGCAGATTTACGGCGCGCTGCCTACCGATCATCGCCTGCCGTACGAGATGGAGGACGTGATCTTCCGCATTTTCGATGCGGCCGATTATCGCGAGTTTCAGCCCGAGATCGCGCCAGAGATGCTGTGCGCCAACGCGCGCCTCAATGGGCGGCCGGTCGCGGTGATTGCCAATCGGCGCGGCTTTCTGAAGGCGCAGGGTAAGCCGCGCATCGGCGGAATCATCTATACCGAAAGCGCGCGCAAGGTGGCGTACTTCGTGGAGACTGCCGAGCGCGCGGGTACTCCGCTGATCTACCTGCAGGACGTTTCCGGATTCATGGTGGGACCGGAGGCCGAGAAGGAAGGCATCATCCGTGCCGGCGCCGAGATGGTGGAGACGATGGCCTGCACCACGGTGCCGAAGATCGTCCTGACGTTGAATCACGCGAGCGGGGCGGGGTATTACGCGATGGCCGGGCAGGGCTTCGATCCGAATTTCACGTTCAACTGGCCGACGGCGCGCATCGGCGTGATGGAAGGCGATTCGGCCGTGGTGGCGCTCTTTTCGGCCGAACTCGAAAAGTTCAAAGGCGGCGAACTGCCCGCCGAATTGAAGGAAGCGGTGGACCGCACGCGCGCCGATTACGAGCGCTGGCTCGATGCACGCTACGCGGCAGCGCGCGGCCACTGCGACGCGATCATCGATCCGCTGGACACGCGCGAAGTTTTGTCATTCGCCCTGGAGGCTTGCATGCAACAGCCATCGCAACAGGCATCGCAACAGGCATCGCAACAACGAACGGAGCAACGATGATTCGCATCGCCAACGGTCAGGGCTTTTGGGGCGACTGGCTGGAAGCGCCGGTCCGCCTGGTGGAGCAGGGCCCGCTCGATTACCTCGCGCTCGATTACCTGGCCGAAGTCACGATGTCGATTCTGCAAAAGCAGCGGCAGGCCGATCCGAACCTTGGCTACGCGCGCGATTTCCCGCCGTTGATTGCGCGCATCGCGCGGCAGATCCGCGAGCGCGGCATTACCGTGATCGCCAACGCGGGCGGCGTCAATCCGGTGGCCTGCGCGCGCGAAGTGGTGCGGGTCGCGCCGGGGCTTAAGGTTGCCGTCGTGCTCGGCGACGACGTGTATTCGCGACTCGACGACTTCGTCGCGAAGGGCTACGAGATGCGCGATATGGATACCGGCGAGCCGATTGCCGCCATCCGTAGCCGCATACAGAGCGCGAATGCGTACATCGGCGCGTTCCCGCTTGCCGAAGCTCTGGCCACGGGCGCGAACGTCGTAATCGCCGGGCGATCCACCGATACGGCGCTCGCGCTCGCCCCGATGGTCCACCGCTTCGGCTGGTCGGCCGACGATTTCGATAAGCTCGCCGCAGGCACGATCGCGGGGCACATTATCGAATGCGGCGCGCAGTGTACGGGAGGGAACTGCCAGGTGGATTGGGAGACGATCCCCGACATGGCGAATATCGGATACCCGATTGTGGAGGCCGAGCCCGATGGCAGCTTCGTGGTGACGAAGCATCCCGCGGCCGGCGGGCGCGTCAGTCTCGATTCCGTGAAGGAGCAATTGCTCTACGAGCTGGGCGACCCGAAGCATTACATCACGCCAGATTGCGTCGCCGATTTTACGAGCGTGCGGCTGGCGGAGGACGGCGCGAATCGCGTGCGCGTGAGCGGCATCCGGGGTAGCGCGCGTCCACCCTCGTTGAAGCTTTCGATCAGCTACGCGAACGGCTGGAAGGCGATCGGCACGCTGGTCTACAGCTGGCCGCAGGCGCTCGCCAAGGCTCGCGCGGCTGACCGCATCGTGCGCGAGCGCCTGCAGAATCTAGGCCTCACGTTCGAAGAGATCCACACCGAATTCTTCGGCGTGAATGCGTGTCACGGGAGCGTCGCACCGCCGAACGCCGATCCGCCGGAAGTGCAATTGCGAATCGGCGTCCGCGGGCAGGATAAGAAGGCGGTGGACCGCTTCACGCGCGAATTGATTCCGCTCGTGCTGAACGGCCCTCCGGGCGCGACGGGCTTCGGCGAAGGGCGCCCGCCGGTGCGGGAGATCGTCGCGTACTGGTCGACGCTGGTGCCTCGCGAAGAGATTCAGACGCGCGTGGAGGTAGTGGAGTAACCCACGTGGCAAAATGAAGAGGGGTGCTCCATGTGGTTCGGATCCAGGCGTCAACTCGCTGTCTTCCTGCTAGCACCACTTTTCCGCCGGATCCACGGACAATCCAGCAACCCGGGAGGCGCTTCCCGCATCGTGTCGCGCACCTATCGCGCCGACGCGGTGATACTTTTTCTCGGGGTGGGAATCTACCACCGGGCAGGCGTCGGCGGAGGACAGGCGTCGCTCGAGGAGTCCGGCGAGGGAGCATCGCTGCGCCGCACGCTGTTTTTCGGGGGAGGATCCGATCCGAAGCGCGCGCGCGGATTGAGCCGGCTTGGCTGGATTCGCGAGACGGTCACCGGACCGGTGGGCGCTCCCACGGCGGTTGACTATTTCGGCGTGATGACGTCGTCGCCCGAAGAGAGCCTGGAGCATGCGCGCAAATCGGTGGAAGGGCCGGCCTCCGGGCGTAGCGTATTCAGCGCGGCGAACGGACGGCATACGCCGGGGCACAGCCGCAGCGCTGTCACTCACTTCGAGTACTCGTCGAGTGCGACCTGGAACGACCGCGGGCTGATCGAGCACGCGCAATCTACCTTCAAGGAGGCGCCGTGGCATGAGACCATCTGGCCAAACTCTCTCGGCCAAACCCCGTCGACTTTCCTGTTGGAACTCGCAAATCTATTGAAGCAGCGCACCCGCCGCGCCGCCGGACGTTACGTTTACTGCGAGCAGGAATATACGATGGAACTCGATACCGCGGCCAGCCGCGATCGCGAGCGCCTCCTGCAGGTGCGCGCCAAGGTGCGCAATCTGAAGACGGGGAAAGAGACCGTATTCCGCATCTGGCTGGACGAGACTCCCGATTCACTGGTGCCGGTGCGGATCGAATATCAGGCGCGCTCGTTCCTGCGGCTCACGTTCCAGGCGGTGTGAGGGAGGTTAATCCGCGCTGATCGCCGTCTCATGCGTACGGAACTGGATATCGTGGAGCTTCGCGTAAAGGCCGCCGCGCGCCATCAATTCGTCATGCTTGCCCGTCTCCGCGATCTTGCCGCCTTCGATCACGAAGATCTTGTCGGCGCGGCGTATGGTGGCGAGGCGATGCGCGATCACGATCGAGGTCTTGCCTTCCATCAGGCGATCCAGCGCTTCGAAGACGAGCTGCTCGCTTTCGGCATCGAGCCCGGACGTTGGCTCGTCGAGGATGAGAATCGGCGAGTAGCGGATCAACGCTCGGGCAATCGCGATGCGCTGCTTCTGCCCGCCGGAGAGCGTCACGCCGCGTTCGCCGACCACGGTGTCGTAACCTTCGGGCATGCGATCGATGAACTCGGTCGCGTTGGCGAGTTCAGCGGCGCGTACTATCTCTTCCATCTTGGCGCCCGCCTTGCCGTACGCGATGTTGGTGGCGATGGTGCCGTGGAAGAGCAGCGTCTCCTGTAGCACGAAGCTGATCTGCTGCCGCAGCGAGGTCTGCTGGAATTTGCTGATGTCGTACCCGTCGATCTTGACCACGCCCGAAGTCGGGTCGTAGAAGCGGGCCAGCAGGCTGGTGATCGTCGACTTGCCGGACCCGGTGGGGCCGACGAGCGCCGCCATCTGGCCAGGCTTGATCTGGAAGCTGATATCGCGGAGCACGGGCGCGTTCGCGTTGTAGTTGAAGCTGACGTGATCGAACTCGATGTTGCCCTGAAACGACGGCGCCGGCAGCGCCTTCGGAATGTCCTCCACGTCGCGCTTGGTTTGCAGCACTTCCTGAATCCGCTCCCAGGCGACGGCCGCTTTGGTGTACGTGTCGGTCATCTTCGAGAGCTCCTGCATGGGCTTGTACATGCGGCCGAGATAGAGCACGAAGACGATCAGAGATCCGGTGGAGAGCGTTCCGTCGAGCACCATGCGCGCGCCAAACCAGAGCACCATGCAGGTGCCCGCGGCGACGATCATTTCGACCATCGGCGAGAGCTTGGCCTTGAGTCCGCGGGCGCGCAGCGCGATGCCAACGCTTTCCATACTCTCCACTTCGTAGCGCCGCTGCTCGTAATCCTCGCGCGCGAAGGCGCGCACCACGCGCACCGCGGAGAAGACTTCGTGGATGATCGACACCATCTCGCCTTCCTTCTTGCGGACGGCGCGCGATGCCTGCTTGATTTTGCGCGTGTAAGTGAAGACGACGGCGAACAGCACGGGCACGATCGAGAGCGCGATCAGGGTGAATTTCCAACTGATGAAGAACATCACGCCGATCATGCCGAACAGCGTGAGCAGGCTGACGAGCGTGCTGAGCAGGCCGGAAGCGAGGAAGCTCTGCACCGAATCGATATCGCCGGTGACTCGGCTGATCAGGTCGCCGGTCTGTTTCTTATCGTGATACGCGAGCGAGAGCCGCTGGATCTGCGCATACAGTGTGCGGCGCAATTCGTGGAGCACCTTCTGGCCGATGGTGGTGGTCAGGGACTTTTCGGCGTAGGAACAGAGCGCACCGAGCGCGGCGATCGCCAGCACGGCCAGCGCCGCGAAGCGGAGAATATCGAGCGGCTGCGTGCCGGCGAAGCGCACCACGATATCGTTCATCCAGCCCTTGGTGGCCTGCCCTTTGAGAACCGTGTCGATGATGATTTTCAGCGGCCAGGGCTGCAGCAGATCGGCCAAGCTGCCGCCGGCCACGACCAGCACGCCGAGCGCGAGCGATTTGAAGTGCGGGCGAAGCAGCCGCTGAATCGTGAGTGGGTTCTGTCCGGGATCAGCCATGAGGCACGCATCAGTATACTAATTCGTCCTACGCAATCGCTGTGTTATGGATTGCGTCCCTGCACCTGGATGTTCAGGGCATTACTCGCGTTGCCCTTCACGCTGACACGCAGCGGATAGGTCTTCGCCGGCAGACTCAGCGGTACGGTGACGTTCACCTGATAGACGCCCACGAAGCCCGGCGTGAGTCCGGCGAAATCGGGCGTGACCGGCGTGGTGTCGCCGATCTGTACCAAGACCGGCGCGAGCACGCGGAGTAGCGGCGACGAAGGCGCGGCCTGCCCGGGTGCAAGTTTGCCGTCTACTTGCCCAAGCCCAGTCATGTAAATGACGAGCGACTCGCCGGCCGCGGCGGGCGCCTCGGGAGTAACAAGCGCGCCGTTCACGTGCGTGATTGCGGAGGCGAAGATCGCGGGTGCGATGTCGGTGATGTTGATCGCCGTCTCGGAGAAGCCCGCGGGCGTGGTCACGCGGAGCTTCGCCGGTCCAAGCGCATCGAGCGGCAGTGCGGCATTGATCTGCGAGGGCGAGGCGAAGGTGAGCGACAGGGGCGCGCCGTTGAGCGAGACGGTGCTGCCGCCTAAGCTGAGCGGGAGTGGAAAGCCTGCCGCCTGACTGGTGCCGGACGCGAGGAACTGTCCGAAAATGCTGACCAGACCGCCCGACGCAACGGTGGGCTGAAAGTCCGCGCCGTTGACTACGGAGTCGGTTTGAAGGACGGGTGACAGCTTCAGCACGAGCTGGTCGAATTCCTTGCCATTGGGATTCGCATCGTCCACCTCGATCGTCTCAATCGTGAGCTTCGGGCCATCGACGCTCACCCTGAGGTAGTGCCAGATAGACGCCTGCTGATCGAGAAACGGCTGCGGACTGACATCGTGGAGCACGCCGCCGCCGCCGCCGGTAGTGTAGTAGACGGTGCCCGGCGTATCGGCGGGGACTGGTACGCCGCCGCGCATCGGCTTGCTGCGCTGGTAGTTGTGCTCATGCCCCGTGAACACCAGTTGCACGCCGTGCCGCTCCAGGATCGGCACCAGCAGATTGCGGGCGGCAATATCGATCGGGTCGTCGACGTGGTGCGATATCGGGTACGGCGTCTGATGCCAGAAGGCGATTTTCCAGCTTGCTTCCGAGTTGGCGAGGTCGTTCTCCAGCCACGCAAGCATGCGCGCCTGCGCGGCGGGAAAGGGTGAGTCGAGCAGGTTGGCGTCGAGCCCGACGAAGTGGATGTCGGCCCAATCGAAGCTGTAATAGCGGCCCGCGTCCGCGGTGTTGTTGACGGGCGGCGCTTGCAGTGAGAGATACGGCGCCGAATTGTCGGTGTAGTATTCGTGATTGCCCGCGATCGCGAAGAAGGGCGCCTTGCGCATCAACGTGAAGTAGTACGAGAAGTAGTTGGCGGTGAATTCGTCGTAGGTGCCGGATTGGTAGGCGATGTCGCCGACGTGAATCACGAAATTCGGCTGCTCTTTGACCATCTGCAGCGCGACTCTGACCTGGTGACTGCTGCCATCGCCGCTATCGCCGAACACCAGGAAATTGAACGGTCCGGGGCCAGGCGTTTTGAAGAAGTAATTCGCTTGCGGAGTAGCGGCGTCCGCGGGTTGGCCGCCCATCATCACGCGGTAATTGTAAGTCGTGCCCGGGGTAAGCCCCGTCAAGTCGGCGCGGTACTGGTAAAACGGGAAACCCATGTGGGTCTGTGCCGGTTGAAACGTGGTGCGCAAGAACGCCGGCACTGTCCGCGAGAAACTTGCATCGGTGGAGTACTGGACCGTCGCGCTCTGGTTTTCGCGTGCGGACCAAAGGATCGTGACGTGATCGGCGCTGAGATTCTGAAGGTACGGGGCGTGAACGAATGTCGCGCCCGGCAGAGGCTGTACGCCCAGCGCGAACGAGCACACTACAACCGCGAGCACGCCTGCGAATCGCCTGCGAGCGAACTTGCGGTCGTGGCTACCCTGGCCCCGACATG
>JAOAPT010000973.1 GCA_025463045.1 Candidatus Solibacter sp. | reverse complement strand
GGACAGACGTCGCAGCCCGATACACTCAACGTCGTCTCCAACGTCAACTCCACGCACCGCCAGGTGGGCTCGGTCGAAGAGACTCACGTCATCAGCCCGTCCTTCTTGAATACCGTGCGTGTCGGTGTCAACCGCGAAGTTGCGGGATCGCTGCAAACCGCGCCGGGCGCGAATCCTCTGGGCGCCGACAACACTCTCGGTGTGGTCCCCGGCCTGTGGGCGCCCGTGATTCAGGTAACCGGCCTCGCCAACTTCGGCGGCGGACTGAATGGAACCTCGTACGGCAACTACTGGTTCACAACGTATCAGGCCTACGATGACGCGTTCGTGACGCACGGCAGACACTCGCTCAAGTTCGGCTTCCAGATGCAGCGCATCCAGTCCAACTACCTGCTGGCGGCCAATCCTGATGGCGTGTACCGTTTCAACTCCATCTCCGATTTCCTGCAGAACAAGCCGGCCTCCTTCCAGTTCCAGTACGGCACCCTGACGCCCCGCGGCGCCCGGCAAAGCGCGTACGGTGCCTACTTCGAAGACGACATCCGCTTGCGTAAGAATCTGACTGTCAACCTCGGCGTGCGCTATGAACCGGCCACCGTCCCCTACGAAGTCAACGGCAAATTCGCCAATCTGCGCACCCTCTCCTCGCCCACCATCTATACCGGCGGCGGACTGTTCCAGAACCCGACCATGCGCAATTTCGAGCCTCGTGTCGGCGTCGCGTGGGATCCCTTCGGGACCGGCAAGACCAGCGTCCGCGCCGGCTTCGGCATGTTCGACGTGCTGCCCCTGACCTATCAGTTCAACCTCGCCGAAGTATCGGCCGCGCCCTTCCAGCAGGTCGCCAGCACCTCCACCCTGCCGGTTGGTTCGTTCCCCTCGGGCGCCGTGCCGCTCGTGCAGCAGGCCAGCCTGCTGCGTACCACGTACATCCAGTACAATCCGCCGCGCAACTACGTCATGCAGGCGAATGTCACCATCCAGCGCGAGGTTGTGCGTAACGTCGTCGCGATGATCGGCTACGTCGGTTCGCGCGGTATCCACAATGCGATGCGCAGCACCGACGCAAATGGCGTGATTCCCAACGCGACGCCCGCCGGTTACGAATGGCCGTGCGCCGGCACCATCGCCAACGGCCTCTGCAGCAAGCTGGCCACCTCGCCGAAGTTCAATCCTGCGTATGGACAGATCGACGCGCAGGAATGGAACGGCCACTCCTACTACAACGCGCTGGTCACTTCGCTTCATCGCAAGCTGACCAACGGGCTCGATGTGCAAGGGTCGTTCACGTGGGCCAAGAGCCTGGATACCAGCTCTTCGGTCGGTTCCGGCGGTCCGTTCTCCAACTCCATCTCCGGGCAGTTCCTGTTCAATCCGATGCGCGGACCGTCGGACTTCAACACCGGCAAGACCTTCGTGCTCAGTGGCACCTGGGAAATTCCGCTGGCCAAGACCGCCTGGTACGGCGGCTGGCAGCTCGGTAACATCCTGACCATCAGCGATGGTCTGCCGTTCACGCCTGTGCTTTCCGGCGACGTGCTCGGACAGGGTAACCAGAGCACCTTCGACGTTCCGAACCGGCTGAACATCGCCGGGTGCGGATCCTCCGTGAACCCCGGCAACGTCGCGCAATACATCAAGCTGAGCTGCTTCGGATTCCCCAATCCGAACACGCTGCTCGGCAACGGCGGCCGCAATCAGTTGACCGGACCGGGCGTCGTCAACGCGGATGTCTCGCTATTCAAGAACATCAAAATGCGCTTCATCAATGAGAGCGCTCACCTGCAGGTTCGCGTCGAGGCGTATAACATGCCTAACCGCGCGAACTTCGCCGCGCCCTTGACCAATAACAAGCTGTTCGATACCAAGGGCAATCCGGTAAACTTCGCGGGTCAGATCACGTCATTGCAGACGCCCGCGCGAGTCATGCAGCTTGGTGTGAAGCTCTTGTGGTAGATACGCCGGCCGGCGCGCGACATGCGAGCGCGCCGGCCGTCCGTTTTCGAAACAGGGATCACCTATGAATCTCAGCTTCGCGATCTGTCTCTTCTTCGTGCAGCAGGTGGCCGCACCGGCAGCCGAAGATGTGAAAGTGCCTGGCGCGGAAAAGGCGGTGCTGGCGACTTACAAGCGCATGGAGCAGGCGGACCGCAAGGGTGACGGCGAGCTCTGGTTCACACTCCGCGATCGCAAAACGCTGGAGGCGATGGACCCCGCGTTGAAGGCCGCCATTAAGAAGGGCGGCCACGCCAGACCCAAGGTACAGTACGAGCCCTCCGCGATCCGCGTCCAGGGAACTCGCGCCGTTTTGATCGGCAAGGTCTTCGATCCCGACTCCGGCTCCGTGCAATACGACACGGTATTATTCGCCGTCGAAGATCAGGAATGGAAGGTGTCGCGCGAACAGTTCAGCGAGTCGCCATTCGACCCGTTCGTGCTGTCCGCCTTGATGCCGCCCGAGGACGGCGCCTTTATGCGGGCCGCCGAACCGTGGAAACGCATCACCTACGCCGGTATCAACACGCAGGTAGTCAAACTCCAAAACGTAGTGTGGAAAGTGCAGGCGACGCGCGACGAGTCATTCCTCTATGTCCGTTTCGAGGCGCTCAGTCTGTTAGCTCCCCCCGGCTCGAAGGTAACTCCGCAGGCGGCAAAGAGTGGGAACCCCGGTGGATTGCCGCCGTCTCCCACCATCCGCGTCAAGCTCGGTGACGACCGCGCCTTCCTCGTCTCGGTGCGCGACTTGGTGTCCACCAAGGGCATAATCGACAAAAAGGGAAAGTCCGCCGGGGACCGGAATACGATCGCCTATTCCCTCTTCGTGAAAAACGGAGCGGGCGAGGATATCTACGAGAGCACCATCGGCGATGATACTGTAAGTAAGTTACTCGCCGTACAGGGTAAGTTCATCGACGTGAAACTTCCGCTAAGCGGCATGGGCGTCGATGGCGGTGCGGCAATCGCGCTCGAGGAGGCCGACGCCGTCATGCAGATCCTCCCGTTTACCGTCGAGGCATTCACCGGCAAAGAGTAGGCGGATGCCTCAGGAATTCAGTTCTCCGTCGGTATTTTTTCGACGTGGTCGACGACGATCAGCTCTACAGGTCCCTTTCCCGCTTCCAGCTTCAGCCCGAGTTGCGATTGGACCGCGCTGAAAAGCGTTACGCCGTCGGCATCGGGCGGCCCGCCGTCCGGGACATATTCCAGGTCGAAATCGTAGTTGCCTTTGAGCCCGGTCTGGTCCACTACGAGGCGGCCCAGTCGCGCGGAAAGCATGTTCGCCACCGAGGCCATATTCATCGCGAGACCTTGCATGCGGCCCGGTCCTTGATTGATCACCCAGCCGGACGGAGACGCGGTAGAGTCGGCCTCGACCATCTTCATCTTGGGACCGTTCTTGCCGGCCACCAGTGCGTACACCGGAAGCTCCCTGGTCTCGCGATGCGCCGTCATCTGGAATCGTTCCGCCAGGAGCGTTCGCAACATCTCGGGAATCTTCGATCTCGGTGTGTCCGCGGGCAATTTGGCGACAACGTCGAAGCGGGTCGACGCCATCCACTCCGGACCGGAAATCTGGAAGTCGCGCACCTCCCAGGCTCGCTCGATGATGGCCTTCAGACTGACGCTGCTATAGTCCAGCCGTCCAGGGGCATTGCGCATTCGAACCTGATAGCCGCCGTCCATTGTGGGCGGGGAAGCCTTGATCGAAACTACTTCAAAGCGAAGCGGAGTACCTCCGGATTGCCCGAACGCCACTGCCACTGCCGCTGCCACGCAGGCAATCACCGTTACTCGCATCATCGCATTGATTGACGATGCGCAACGAAATCCGTTGAGCCCGAGCTTCAGCGCCGAGCGCCTTTCAAGGGGCCACCGCTCCGTGACCGTCGCGGCTCCGATTGTTCGACCTGGAGACGCGACCATGGGAGCGCCGAGCGCTAGCGATGGTGAGAACGCTTCGTCGAAGAACATACTCCAATCGGAGCCGCGACGGTTACGGAGCGGTGGCCGCCCGAACAACGCCGCCGATCCGCGAATGTCGCGGCTCCGATTTGGGCTTGCTTCTTCAGCTTTGGTGGGCCGCAGACCCCAAAACTCCCTAACGATCGCGGATCTGACAGGGATCGGAATTTATCTCTCACCGTCGTGCCAGCGTTCTTCAACCGTGCGCCGAAGCGTTCACACGCCAAGCAGGAATCTAGCAGAGCGCGGCCATCAACGCCCCACGCGCTGTCGAATTCAGCGGATCTTCCGCCAGGCGTACCTCGGAAATCTTGATCGGGAAGTCTTCCGCGTGCAGCGCCGCCGTAAATCTCTTCAGGAATCCCTTCGGAATCGCCGTTCCGCCGCTCAACACGATCGGCACCGATTGATTCAGCTTCGGCAGCCGTTGCGCCGATGAGATCGTCGCGCGAAGCGTGTTCGCCAGCGTCTGAATCACGTCGTCGTAGTACACCGTCAGCGCGTTTTGCACGCGATCTCCCGACAGCCCATTCACCACGAAATTCAGTTCCTTCTGGACGCGCATTCGCGTCGCCAGTTCGCCCGTGACCGCCGCCGCCTGCGTATCGATGAAATCGCCCGCCTTCGCCACCGCGAAGTTGATCACCGGCACCGAAAGCACAGCCAGGCAGACGTTGCACAATCCGCTGCCGCAGGAGATCCCGATCCCCGTGTAATTGGACCCCGACATCTCGCCGAATACGACCGCCAGCCCTTCCTGAATCGGTTGCGCGTCGAAACCGAGCGGTTTCAGAATCTGTTGAATCGACGCTTCGTGGTACGCGATCGCCTGGTCGCCGTCCGACACAGGCGCCGGAATGCTGAAGAAGAGTTTTCGTCCCGCCGCGCCCGCCGTACCCACCAGCCGTGTGATGATACTGCGCATCACCGGCAAGCTATGCGGCTCCTGGGGATTGAGTACGCCGCGAAGCATCGGCCTCCGCGTCTCCACATGAAAGACCTCCGCGAACCGCTGCGCGTCGTTCCCCGTAACCACGAGTTCGCCGCCGAACACCTCGTGAAATACGCCTTCGCGCTCCAACAGGCTCTGTGTGAGCTTGGAATACGGCATCGTAATGAATGCGTTCAATTGCGATTCGTACTGCGATTGGTGGGCTCTATCCATGCTGCGCGCCACCACAATGCGGCTGGTACCGACGTCCAGTCCGAGAGGCAGACTGCTTTCCTGTTCAACGTTGCTCATTGCAAAATCTCCTAACTTATCCGCCACAGCAGCAGCGCCGCTCCGAGTGCGGCCGCTATCAGGGCGGCGAGTTTTCTTGACGACGGCCGCTGGAATTTCTCCGGGGGCGCCATCCCGTCCATCTGGCCCCGTACATAACGCAGCCGTTCCATCGGATCCGCAGTTTCACGGGCTCGTTGTTCGATCATGCGCAGGCGCTCTCGCCGTTTCCACAAAATCAGAGCCATCGCAACCCCGGTGACTGGCTTCTCGCGAGTATCGTGTAAGTAGTAGGTGCAGCATTCCGGTTCTCTCATGGAGATTTCAAATATTTATTTGAAGTACTAGCTGCGCCCCACTAAGTTATTTAGGCGGACCATCCGATACTAGGGTGTGCAGGCAAACGATACGTTGCTCGCCCGGCCGTGGGTAGATTGGACTGCGAGGCAGATTTCCGACCCCGTGTGGCGCCTGCGTTACCTGAAATCTGTCGCGCCACCGCCCAGGCTCCCGTGGTGGAAAGCCCGGCGATCCATCGCAATTCTCTCGCTCCTGGCTCTCGCATTACTGGGTGTGCCTTCATCCCTTCGCATGGTAGGTGCCGCAAACACCAGGCCTGCCGCCCCTCTCCCGCCATCGCCCGTCCGCTTCCTGGACCCGGCGCCCGTCACGGCACCCGGCAACGTCTGGCCGGTTGAGAAGACCAGCGAGTTCGAGACCTACAGCAATGGATTGCGCATCGAAAATCAGTATGCCGTCGGCCATCGGACCCGCACTTATATAGCATTTATGCATGATGGCGGCAGCGAAAAGCGTTCCGAGCCCGCCGGAATCGTCTACCACACCACCGAAAGTCTCCAGGTCCCGTTCGAACCCGGTCAGAACAACGTCTTGAAGCGCGTCGGCGAATCGCTGCTCGATTACGTGCGCCGTCGCCGCTGCTACAATTTCCTGATCGATCGCTTCGGCAGGGTGTTCCGCATCGTCAACGAAAGCGATGCCGCCGACCACGCCGGTCACTCGGTGTGGGCCGATGCGCAGTATTACTACGTCAACCTGAACGACAGCTTCATCGGCATCTCATTCGAGGCGCAGACTGGGGCAGGGGAGGCGGTGACCAGCGCCGGCGAACCGCAACTCCGCGCCGGAGCCATGCTCACCGAGATGTTGCGCAGCCGCTATCACATTTCGGCCAGGAACTGCGTCACTCATGCGCAGGTCTCGGTCAATCCCGCAAACATGCAAATCGGCTATCACGTGGATTGGGCGTCGAGCTTTCCCTTCGAAAAGCTCGGACTGCCCGACAACTACGCCACGCCTTCGCCGGCCATTGCCCTCTTTGGATTCGCCTTCGATGCAAGCTTCGAACAGCGCGCCGGCGTCCGCCTTGCCGCCGGAGCGCTAGCCGCCGAGCGCGATCTGATCGCAGCCGCGGAGCGCGCCCGCCTCAGTCCCGCGGCCTACCGCAAAGCGCTGCACAGACGTTTCGACGCGACTATTCGTCACGCAGCGCACTAGATGGATCGATTCGGATCGCCCGGATCGCCGGCACCCAGCACGCCAGCACGCCCACCAGCGTCAGCAGCGCGGGTACCAGCGAAAACGTGAACAAGTCGCGCGGATTCTTCATGAACAGCATGCCGCCCACGCTGTCCGCCGCCGCGAACGAAATCACGAAGCCCGCCACCACTCCGATCGCGACCAGCCGAACGCCCTCGCGCACGATCATCATCTGCACATCCGCCGCCGTCGCCCCGAGCGCCATCCGGATCCCGATCTCGCGCGTCCGCTGCCGCACCGAGTATGAGATCACGCCGTAAATTCCGATGCTCGAAAGCAGTAGCGCCAACGCGCCGAAAGCAGCCAGCAGCGCCGCCGAAATCCGCTGTGCCCACAGCAAGTCGCGAATCGACACCTGCAAGCTCTCCGCCTGCAGCAGCAGATTCCGGTCGAGCCCCTGAATTTCCTTGCGCACCGTGCCGATCACCGCCGCCGGGTCGCCCGCCGTACGCACATACAGCGCGGCCGTCGGGAAGTAGAATTGCACCAGCGAAAGGTACACCAGCGCTTGCGGAGCCTCGTCGATTGCCTGGTAATTCGCATTGCGCGCCACCCCGATCACCTCGAACAATGACTTGTCCGTTGTGAAGCTCAGCCGCTGCCCGATCGCGTTCCGCCCCGGCCAATACGCCGCCGCCGCGGCCTCGTTGACGATCACCACGCGCGGTGTCGTCTTCGTATCCAACGCTGTGAAATCGCGCCCGCGTACCAGCGGAATCGCCATCGTGCGCAAATACCCTGGGTAGATCACCCCGGTCAAAGTCGGACGCCCCTGCGCCGTATTCTCCTGCCCCTCGAGCACCACCTTGCGCGAGAACGTCACGTGAAACGGCAGGTCGAACGCAAGGCTCGCCGAGACCACTCCAGGGACGGCCGCCGCGCGCTCGATCGCACGCTGCTGGAATTCGCGCCCCCGCGCCTCGTTGTATCCCTGATCGTTCACGTTGAAGACGACAATCCCCAGGTGAGCGGCGTCGAACCCCGGATCGATCTGCCCCGCGTTGCGCAAACTGCGGACGAACAGTCCGGCGCCGATTAGCGCGATCAACGACAGCGCCACCTGCGCCATCACCAGCACCGCGCGCAATCGCCACACCTCACGGAAACCCGCCGGAGCTCCCGAGCGCTCTTTCAGATCCGTCGCCAGATCCGTCTTCGTGGCACGCAGTGCGGGCGCCAGTCCGAAGACTACGCCCGTCAGAATCGAAATCCCCAGCGTGAACAGCAGGACGCGGGAATCCAGATCCAGCCGAAAGCCCGCGTGATTGAACGTCGCCGGACGCATCCCCCACAACAAATCACGCGCCCACCGCGCGCCGATCAAGCCGACCACTCCGCCGGCCAGCGCCAGCAGTAAACTCTCCGTCAGCAATTGCCGGACGAGCCGCGAACGGGTAGCGCCCATCGCCAGACGCACCGCGATCTCCTTATTACGTCCCGCCGCGCGCGCCAGCAGCAGATTAGCGACATTCCCGCACGCAATCAGCAGCACCAGCGCGGAGATCGTCATCAGCACGGCGCCCGCCCGCGAGATCATCGGCCGCGTGCGTGCGCTCAACGCCGCTTCTGTAATCGAGGTCAGCACCACGCTTCGCCCGCGATTCTCCGGATACTGCCGTTCCAGTTCAGCCGCCAGAGAGCGCATCGCCGCACCC
>JAOAPT010000963.1 GCA_025463045.1 Candidatus Solibacter sp. | reverse complement strand
GCCCAACTTCCCGCAGCTCTCTCGTGGCACGAAGTGCAATCCTTTCGCCCGTCGCCGCCAGTCCCGTACCTCCGCCTGCCCTGACCTCCCACCAATTCTGCCTTCTGCTTATCGGCGTTCATCGGCGTTCATCGGCGGCTAAAACTTTTCCCGTCCTCGCCTACGCCCCCGCCCCCCGCTTCGCAGCCATCTCCCGAAACACCTCCGCGAACGCCGGCAAATTCTCCCCCAGCCGCGCAAAATCGTCCTTCGGAATCAGCAGCACATCCAACGCACTCTTCGCCCGCACCGTCGCATTCCGCGACTGATCGCTCATCACCGCCATCTCGCCGAAATACTCCCCCGCCCCCAGCATCGCCAGAAATTTCCCATCTCGCCACACCTCGCACTCCCCCGCCCGGATCACGTACACACTATCCCCGAGATCCCCTTGATTAAAAATCGCGTCCCCCGCCTCGAAGTGCTGATTCCGAATATTCCCATCGCCCGTCATCCGCAACTGCGCCAAATCCGGTGCGAAAAGCAGCCGGATAAACCAATCCATCGAAACCCGAAACTTGCGATTCATCCCCGGCAGCTTAAATAAATAAATCGATCGCCACAAGAACCAAGCGAGCAGCCCCGAGATCTTCAGTCCGAAAATCTGCGCCACCGCCGACCCGTGCCCCAGCGATCCCAGCGTCCCCAGCCCTTCGAACGCGAACACGCTCTTCGATCCGCCGCGAATTGCCGCCACGATATTCGCCGCCGCCGTCGCCGCTTCCCGCGTCGCATGCTGCGCCGTCGGAGGCGCCGTGTTCCCGCCCGCAGTCTTGATCGACGCGCAATCCCCCAGCGCCCACACCTCGTCCGCGTACCCTTCCAGGCACAACCCCGAATCCACCAGCAGCTTGCCCTTATCCTTCTTGCACGCCAGCCCCTCGATCACCGGAGGCGCCGCCGAAGGCACCGTCGAGATGATCGTCTTGCACGGAATCTCCACGCCCGATTTCAAAATCGCGCGCTCCGACGTCGCCGCCCGCAGACGATCCTTCAAAATGATCTCGACCCCGCGCTTGCGCAGCAGCTTCTGCGCGAACACCGCCAGCGGCTCCGCCATCTCCGGCAAAATCCGCTCGCCCGATTGCACCAGCACGCAGCGCACTTCTTCATTCCGCAGCCGCTGATAATTCCCCTTCACCTCGCGAATGAAGTCATTCAACTCCGCGATCGCTTCCACGCCCGAAAATCCACCGCCGCCCACCACGAACGTCAGCAGTTTCTTCCGCAAGTCCGGATCGTCCTCGCAGTCCGCCTCTTCCAGCGCGTGGATCAGGTGATTGCGCACCGCCAGCGCATCCGCCAGCGTGCGGAACGGCATCGCGTTCTCCATCATCCCCGGCATGCCGTAGAAATTCGTGATGTTCCCGAGCGCAATCACCAGGTAGTCGTACGTCAACACCGTTGCGACAGGCCGGAATCCCGGACTCACCGTGACGCTCCGCTGCGCCAGATCGATCGCCTCCACTTCGCGCATCACCAGCCGCGTCCGCGGACACAGCCGCCGGATCGGCGACACCACATCCGTCAGCCCGATCGAGCCCGAAATCACTTCCGGCAGCATCGGCTGATACACCCAGTAATTCTCACGATTGACGAGCGTGATCTCGGCCTCATCCGCGCGCAGCAGCCGCTCCAGACTGCGCGCCGTGTACACCCCCGCGAAGCCGCCACCCAGAATCAGGATCTTTTTCGGACTCGCTGCCATCGCCCCCCCCGACTACCGGAAGAGCGCTTCGACGCCCCTCTGCAGCACCGCCGCCCCAGCCACGCCGCTCAGCGACGCGACAAATGCCGCCCGCGCGCCGCGCCGCCGCACTTCCTCGTGTACCGCATGATACCCCAGATAGAACAGCCATCCGGCGGCGATCCCCAGGGGATACGTGATCCACTCGCTCCCCAGGTGCGGCCCCATCGTGAGCCCCAGCGCGCCCCCCACCAGCGTCGCCCCTTCCGCCAGCGCCGCCCACGCAAAAGCCGTCGAGCGCGACCTCACCGACACGCGCAAAATCCCGCCGAGCGCGATCCCTTCCGGCACCTTATGCAGCGCCACCGCGAGTGGCACCGCCACGCGCAGCCCGAGCGGCACCGCCAGTTGCACCGTCGCAATACTCCAGCCATCCAAGAATGCGTGTACCGCGGCCGCCGCGATCAGCGGCCCCGCGAACCCGTGCAGTTCCGTCGAACATGCGTTGTGATCGTGATCGTGCGCGCACGTCGGGCACACGGGATATACAAACCGATTGACCAGCAGCAGCGCCCCATACCCCGCCGCGAACAGCGCGAGACTAATCGTCCACCCAATCTCGCTCGCCAACTCCGGCAGCAGCCCGAACAGCGCCACCCCAATCAGCACTCCCGCGCTGAACGGCACCACGACCCGCGCCCGCTCCCGCATCCCCGTAAGTCGGATCCCGAGCGCCGCCCCGCCCACGCCCACGAGCGTGGCAAGCGCAGGCGCAGCAATTCCCGAGTCTGGCGATAATAACAGTGGCAATCATCCACTGTAGCAGCGAGTGAACCTGCGCTACGAAATGCGGTAGACGTACGCTTCTTCTACAAATCTGTCGCCGATTAATTGCCCACCGAGGCGCATTCCCTCGACACTCTTCGTCTTCCCGAAAAGACGCCGCAAATCCCGAATAAATGGGTCACTCATCCGAAGAATCAGGATCGGGGGAGTATTTCTGGCAGTGAAGCCAGCCAGGGCAAGCGTTTCGTGAACTAAACGATACGCATCACGGAGATCGAGCGCATCGAATTGCCGGCCGGCTATTACCATCCGCCAATCTTCGTACTCAGCTAGAAAAGCCCAAAGCGCCACGTTCACCTTGAACTTAGCGCGCTCGAGGGCCTCCGCAATTTCCGCACCCTTGGTTATGTCTAGCGTCACCATTGCAGCTTTATCCATGAGATAACCCCGTGCCGTTTGTCGCCGACCGCTGTCAGCATCAACTCCGCAGTTTCCGAAAGGTGCCGTCGGTAACGGCTCTGCTCGAACCAGGCCACCACCGCATCCCAATTACTTCCGAAGTTCGGATTCCTTTCCGCGTGTTGGAGACGAGCTTCGTCCAGACCGGCGACCTTAATAAGCTCGCGAAGATTGTGAGAATAACTGGACTCGACTCTCTTCCTGTCTGGAAAGTCAAACCGCTGTGTTCCTTTCGCGATACAAGCCTTAAGGGCGCATTCCACAGCGTAGCCGGCCAGGTAATATGCGCCGTCGAACAGACCCAGCTTCAGTAAGGCGCTCGCTTCTTGGAGCCTGATCTTTGAGAGTTCTTGTAGTTCTTTGCGGTCGACCGGCATTCATGATACCGCCCACTCCCCTACTGCAGCGCCGCCGTGATCGTCACCGTCGCGTACACACTCACCGTCCCCGTCTGCACCGGAGTCACCACGCCGGTCGACGTCGGACCACCGATCACCACCGGAGTATACGAGCCCCCTTCCACCGCCGAAATCACGCTCGCGATCTTCCCGCCCAATCCCGTCGCGATCGCCCCCGCATGCGCCATCGCCTGCTTCGTCGCCTGCGCCAGCGCCTGCTGCATCAGCGGCTCGGGATCCTGCAGTCCGAAACTCAAGCTGCTCACCGAATTCGCTCCCGCCTGATTCGCCGCGTCGATCAGCTTCCCGATGATCGAAAGATCCAGCGTCACCACCCGCACCGTGTTGCTCGTCGTGTAGCCGTTGATCACCGGTGGCGACGTATTCGTGTACCGCGGCTGCACATAATAACTCACCGTCTGAATCGTCCCGTTCGCCCCCAGCACCGCCTTCACCGCGTTCAACACCGCCGTCGTCTGCGTCGCGTTCTGTTGCGCCGAATCCTGCGCCGTCGTCCCCACCGTCACCACGCCCACATCGATCTGCGCCTGATCGGGATTCGCCGTCAGCGTCGCGCTCCCATTCGCCTGGACGGTCCGGTTCGCCGTGGTCTGCGCGGCCATCACTCCGACCGTCATAAGCAGAAGAAGAATCGTACGCAACATGATTCAAATGATAGTCCTTCGCGCGCCCGGCCGAAAGGTAGGCCGTTTTACGCACATTTACGCCGCCCCTACGCAACTTGTTAGCGCAATGGGAGTTTATCCTTAACAGAGGGAAAAAGATGCGCAACCGAGTCGTCATTGCGCTGGCAAGTGTGCTTTGCCTGGCCGCAGTCCCGGGGATTTCCGCTTACTCCAAGAAAAAAGCCGCGGACGAAACCCGTAACTTCCTGAAACAGGTCGATGCCGACCGGAAGATCCTGCAGGCCCTCAACCGCCTCACCTTCGGCCCCCGTCCTGGCGACGTGCAGGACGTCAAAGCCATCGGTCTGAAGAAGTGGATCGACCAGCAGCTTCACCCCGAGTCTATCGCCGAGAATCCCGTGCTCGTCGAAAAACTCCGCACGCTCGACACCCTCCAGATGTCCAGTACCGACCTTGTCCGCAACTACCCCTCGCCGCAAGTCGTCAGACAAATGGTGAACGGCCAGCTCCCCTTCCCCACCGACCCCGACCGCAAGCTCATGCTCACCCGCCTCGTCGCCAAGTACGAAGAGAAGCAGGCCGCCGGAGCCAAGCCCGACGCGCCGCCGAATCCCATGGGCGACCCCAAGACGCTCGCCACTCTTCTCACCCCGCGCGAAATCCGCTCGCTCCGCATGGGCACTCCGCAGGAAAAGCTCGCCGCCTTCCAGGCCCTCCCCAAGGACAAGCAGGACGACGTCATCGCCGTCCTCCCCCAAGGCATGCGCCAGGGACTGTTCACCATCGCACCGCCCGACCTTCGCCGCCGAATTCAGATGACCGGCGGTCCCCAGCAGATGGTCGCTCGCGATCTCGCGGAAGGCAAACTCCTCCGCGCCGTTTATAGCGACCGCCAGCTCGACGAAGTCCTGACCGATTTCTGGTTCAACCACTTCAACATCTATCTCGACAAGGGCGCCGACCGCTACCTCGTCACCGAATACGAGCGCGACGTCATCCGTCCGCACGTCCTCGGCAAATTCAAGGACCTCCTCGTCGCCACCGCCAAGAGCCCCGCCATGCTCTTCTATCTCGACAACTGGCAATCCGTCGGACCCGACGCTCCTCAACTCCGCGGCAAGAAGGGCGCCCGCGGCCTCAACGAAAATTACGGACGCGAACTCCTCGAGCTCCACACGCTCGGCGTCGATGGCGGCTACACCCAGCACGACGTCACCGAAGCCGCGCGCTGCTTCACCGGCTGGACCATCAACCAGCCCCAGCGTGGCGGCACCTTCGCCTTCAACAAGCGCGTGCACGACGATGGCGAGAAGACCGTCCTCGGCGTCAAGATCCCCGCCGGCGGCGGCATGAGCGATGGCGAAAAGGTGCTCGACATCGTCGCCCATCACCCCTCCACCGCGCACTTCATCGCCAAGAGCCTCGCCACCCGCTTCGTCGCCGACGAACCGCCCGCCGCCCTCGTCGGTCGCATGGCCGCCACCTTCACCAAGACCGATGGCGATCTCCGCGCCGTCATGCGCACCATGCTCGAGAGCAGGGAATTCTTCTCCGAAGGCGCCTATCGCAGCAAGCTGAAGAGCCCGCTCGAGGTCGTCGCCAGCGCCGTCCGCGCCGTCAACGGCGAAATCGATTACGCCTTCCCGCTCGCCAATCAGGTGTCGCAACTCGGCCAGCCCCTCTATCGCAAGCAGGAGCCGACCGGCTATTCGAACTCCAGCATGGAGTGGCTCAACTCCGGCGGACTTCTCGCCCGCATGAACTTCGCCCTCCAACTGGCCGATAACAAGGTCCCCGGCGTCAAAGTCGACGCCACCAAACTCGCGAAGGCCGACGACCCCATCGCCGGCATCGCCCTCGGTTCTCCCGAGTTTCAAAAGAGGTAACCATGCCGACTCGTCGCTTCTTCCTCCGTAATTCCGCCCTCGCCATGGTCGGCGTCGGCGCCGCGCCTCACTGGCTCCAGCGCGCCCTGTACGCGGGCGAAGCCCCCGGTGCTCGCAAGAAAATTCTCGTCGCGATCTTCCAGCGCGGAGCGGCCGACGGCCTCAACGTCGTCGTCCCCCACGGCGAGCAGGCCTACTACGACCTCCGCCCGACCATCGCCATCCCGCGCCCCTCTAGCGACCCTTCAAAGAAGGACACCTGCGCGATCGATCTCGATGGCTTCTTCGGACTGCACCCGTCGCTCGCCCCGCTCAAGCCCTTGTTCGATCAGCAGCACCTCGCGATCGTCGACGCCGTCGGCTCACCCGACCCCACCCGCTCGCATTTCGACGCGCAGGACTACATGGAGTCCGGCACGCCCGGCCTCAAAGCCACGCAGGATGGCTGGATGAATCGCGCCCTGCCGAAGGCGCAGGGCAAGCAGTCGCCTGTCCGCGCCGTATCGCTCGGCCCCGTGCTCCCGCGCTCCATGCGCGGCCCGTCGCCCGCCGTCGCGCTCCAGACCATCGA
>JAOAPT010000913.1 GCA_025463045.1 Candidatus Solibacter sp. | reverse complement strand
CCCCGAATTGCACGCTTCCGAATTGGCGCGCTTCCTTGATCGGGAGCGCCGGTCGGAAGACGACTGCGATCGGAGATATTACGGCCGCATCCTTCGGTTCGCGGCCGCAAGCCCGCACGGCGGGACTGGCGAATGGAAGGCCGAAGATCGTCCGTATGAAGTGAGCTTGAAGACTACCGTGGCGGTCACCAACGGGTTTACGCGCCCGATGCTACCCGCGGAATTCGCGAGCGGCTTTGGATCGCCGTCCAGTGCTGCACATGCGCTGAGTCTGCTGCCGGGCTTTCACGTTTCCAACTCGACGACGTGCTCCTTTCGCTTTCACGCCGTGAACGAGGGATTGCATCGCATCTTCCTTCGCTGCCGGAATTTCGACCCGGGCGTTCGGCTCCGGTTGGCGAACCAAACGAGAACCATTCTCAACGCCGAGCTTCCGATCACCAGCCACGACCGCGATTGTCTGGTGATCGCCGAATCGGTCTTCCGCGAGGGGGACAACGTGATCTCGATGACTCTAGCCGGGGAAGAATCGCGGAAGATGCCGGTTGTGGTCGTCATTTCCTGCGAAGCGATGTCTACCGTTTAAGCCGCTACGGGGTCGATGCGAACGGGCTGATCGCCTGCATATAGATATTCTTCGCTCCACTAAAACTACTGGAGAAGGTCAGCGCGAGATTGAGCGTCAGAATCTGGCCGGAGAGCGCGACGCTGGAGCCGACGCCATTCAGCGAGCACTGCGAATTCTGCAGAGTGCCGCTGCCGGGCGTGATTGAGCTCGCGGGAAGTTGGCCGGCATCGGTCAGCAGGTACAGCGCATTGCGGACGCGATCGTAGGTGACGGAGCAAGCCGTCGTGGTCGAGACCGACGCATTGAAGAGGACGGAGACCGAAGTGAGGTCGCCCGCCCCGGCTTCATCGGAGAACTGAAACGCGAAGGTCTGCGAATTGCCGCTACCCGTCGAAGGCGAAACTGACACGTTGGCGACGACGAAGGTGACGGTCCAGGTTCCCCTTGCTTGCCATCCGATGGACGCGAAGGGGCTGGTTGCCTGCAGATAAACGTTTTTCGCGCCGCCGAAAGCCGGCAGGAACGTTACCGCCAGATTCAGCGTCAGCGCCTGTCCTCCGAGGACGACGGTAGAAGCCGCGCCATTGAGCACGCATTGTGAGTTCTGCTGACTGCCGCTACCGGGGGATATCGAGCTTGCTGGTGGTTGGCCGGCATCGGTGAGCAGCGCAAGCGCATTGCGCGCGCGATCGTAAGTGACCGCGCACCCGGCGGTGGTTGAGGTTGAGGTGTTCAAGAGAATCGACGCGGTGGTGATGTCATTCGCACCAGCCTCATCGGAAAATTGGAAGCTGAAATTCTGCGTACTCCCGCTGCCCGATGCCGGAAGCACGGAGACGGCGGCGACGCTGAAGGTGACAGACCACGTGCCCTTCGCCTGCCACCCGGTCGAAGCGGACGGGTTCGTTGCCTGCATGTACACGTTCTTCGCGCCGTTGAAAGCGGGGAGAAATGAGAGGGAAAGGTTGAGCGTCAGGATCGGACCCGCGGTGGCGACACTCGACCCGGCTCCGCTGAGCGAACACTGGGAATTCTGCTGGACGCCGCTGCCCGGGGAAATCGAGCTTACGGGCAATTGGCCGGTATCGGTGAGCAGCGAAAGCGCATTGCGCACACGGTCGTACGACACTGCACACGCGCCTGTGGTGCCGGCGGACGTCCCGAAAATTATTCCCGCGGTGCTCAGAGTGGTAGCGCCCCCCGGGTCGGAGAACTGAAAAGTGAAGACCTGTGTGGGCCCGCTTCCCGTGGCAGGCGATACGCCCACGTTCGCCGGCATCACGCTGAACAATATCTTCGTGACGAACGAGCCGAAGTTCCCGGCATTCAACACCTGATAGGAATTCAGCAGCGGAAAATTCGTCGATAACGTCCAGCCTGCGACGTATACATTGCCGGAGAGGTCCAACGCGATCGCACTGGCCGCGTCGGAGCCGTTTCCTCCGAGATAGCTCAAGTACAGAAGCCCATTGCCGGACGGGTTAAGCTCCGCCACAAACGCGTCATATTCGCCCGCATTGGTGCTTTGGATCGCGGCGGTGACCAAAAGATCGGTGGAGTAGGTGTACCCCGAAACGTACGCATTCCCCGCCGTATCGACCGCGATGCCGGTAGCCGTTTCCGCGCCCGCTCCCCCAAGATACGTGCTGTAGCTCAAGACGCCCGCAGCCGTCAATTTGCTCACGAACGCGTCGGAGAACCCGTGCAGACTCGTCTGTAACGCGTTCAAACGGGGAAAATCCGTCGACCCGGTGACTCCGGCGACATACGCGTTGCCTTGGGCATCAAGGCGGATCGCCTGCGCCATTTCCGGTGACACTACCGTACCTCCCGTGCCTCCCAGATACGTGCTGAAGACGAGGGAGTTGCCATCCGCGCTGAACCGCGTGACGAACGCATCCTGCCCGCCCGCGCTAAATCGCTGGGCCGGATTCGCCACCGGAAAATCAGCGGAGAACGTGGAGCCGGTGACGTACGCACTCCCCGACGTGTCGACCGCGATCGCCGTGCCGCGATCTTCGCCGCTTCCGCCCAGATAGCTGCTGTAAACCAACTGCGAGCCGTCCGCACTGAGCTTGGCCACAAAAGCGTCCTGCCCGCCTCGCGTACCGCGCTGGAACCCGGTCGCCGGGAAGCTAAAGGACGTCGTATCGCCCGCGACGTACGCCGCACCGGCGGAATCCACAGCGATTCCATTCGCCGAATCGGAGGCATTGCCGCCGAGGTACGTGCCGTAAACCAGGCCATTGCCCGCGGGATTTAGCTTCACGACGAAGGCATTGCGATACCCCGTCATCTTGGCTTGCAGAGCTGCCCGCACCGGGAAATTCTTCGACGTCGTGGACCCGGCGACGTAGGCGTTCCCCTGCGCGTCCACCGCGATCCCATACGCGCGATCGTCCGCCGATCCGCCGAGGTACGTGCAGTACACCAGCGTGTTGCCGGCCGGACTCAATTTGGCGACAAAAACGTCGTTGCCGCCCCCGTTGAAGCTCTGCGCGGCATTGAGAGCCGGGAAGTTGAACGAATCCGTAAAGCCGGTGACGTACGCCGCACCGCTCGCGTCGACAGCCAGAGCGGTCGCGGTATCCGCACCCGCCCCCCCGAGAAGCGTGCTATACGAGAGCACCGGGTCGATCACCAGAGTGCGCGTCGCGTCGTATTCGCCAATTTCGAAGCCCACCGAGCCGCTGCCCAGCAAGACGAATCGTCCTTCGATCGATTGCCGCACGCCATTGCGCTCCTGGTACAACAAGGGAGGCTGTTCGCGAAACTCCCGGTCGCCGGCGTTGATCACCAGCGAACCATCGGCATCGATCCGCGGAATTCCGCCGCCTCGATAACGAATCCGAATCCGCGTCGGGTCGCTGCCGGGAGCGACTCGAAACTCCGACTTTAGGGTGTGCCCTTCCCCACCGTAGAACAGGTCGATTCCCGGATACACCCCGCGGTATACCAGCGATTCGTAGGTAGGCACATCCAGTGTCCATGCGCCCTGGCCGCCCTTGAGAAAGTTGGCGCGGCCCGGAAGCGGGCCTTTTCCTTCTATGCGATGGCGCGGGTCCGCGCCTTCGAATTGCATGCGGAGTTTGCTACCGGAGAGATCGAAATCCGCCTCGCCCCGAAGGAAGTACGCGGTAAGGCCGGAGCCCTTCACCATGAACCGCACCCCGGCCGGAGCCTGGCCGCGATTGGCGATAAAGAAGGTCGGGACGTTCTCACCGACTCGCGGCGCCGCGACCGCGATACAAGTCGACACCACGGCGAGCAGATATCCAGCGACCTTACGCATCACTCAGTCTTTCGACTGAATGCCCGGATAACTTTAGGGCTAAACGGAAACCGCGGTTCGGCCGACCATTGGACTCAACGCGCCAACCAGGTCGATGAGCGGCTTGCCGCTCGCCTCCAGGCGCGCCCGGATCTCCGGCGAGGGCTTTTGGGCCACAAGCACGTGATCTGCCCACGTCAGCATCCCATCCAACCGGTCGTCCAGCAGATTGCCGATGTGCGGGATCGCGTTCATAATGTAGCGCTGATTGCTGCCATAGATCTCGCCGAGCTGGATGTGGGGATCGTGGACGCGCACCTTCCGCCCCTTGCCGATCAGCGTCTCCAGCAGCAGCACGACCGGACTCTCGCGCAGATCGTCGGTGTTCTCCTTGAAAGCCAGGCCGAAGACTCCAATGTGATCGCCGGGGAGTTCGAGCGCGACCGCGATCGCCCGGTCCAATTGGGCATTATTGGAGGGGAGCACGGATTCCAGCAGCGGCAGCTTCAGGTCGAGCCGCGACGCGCGATAGACCAGCGCCCGCAAATCCTTCGGCAGACAGGAGCCGCCGAACGCGAATCCCGGTTTCAGATAGGCGCGGGAGATGTTGAGCGAGTGGTCGCGGCACAGCGTGTCCATGACCTCGGCGCCATCGATGCCCAATTCGGTCGCCAGTGCGCCAATCTCGTTGGCGAAAGAGATCTTCACCGCGTGGAAGGCGTTGCACGCGTACTTGATCATTTCCGCGGTGCGCAGCGCGACAATCGAAGGCTCCACGTCCAGGCCGGAGTAAATGTCGGCCACCTGCCGGACGGCCTCCGGCGCCGAACCGCCGACCACCAGGAGCGAAGGCTCCATGAAGTCCTTTACCGCCGCGCCTTCGCGCAGGAACTCGGGGTTCGAAACCACGGCAACCAGCGGCGAGCCGCCGAAAGCGGGCAGTACGATCTCTTCGCAAGTCCCGGGGTAAACCGTGCTGCGAACCGCCACGATCAGGCGCTTGGTTCGCCCGGGCATCAGGTCGGCGATCTCCTCGGACACGCGGCGCAACTGGTCCAGGCCCAGGTTGCCGTTCTTTTCGGAGGGCGTGCCCACGCAGATCAGCGCCACATCGGCGTCGGAAAGCGCTTCCGCCAGCGAAACGGACGCGGAGAGGCGTCCCGTCGCAACGCCGTCGCGAACCAGATCTTCCAGGCCAGGTTCGAAGAACGGCGCGCGGCCGCCCAGCACGCTGTCGACCTTGAACTGATCACGGTCTACCCCCACCACTCGATGTCCAATGCGCGCCAGGCAGGCGGCAGTCACGCAACCCACGTACCCGAGCCCGAGTACGGCGATTTTCTGGGGATTAACGGCCAAGGAGACAGGATCCACGATCTTTAGTATGCCATGCGTGGACGCCGGAGCCGCCGTATGCGCCGGTACACACTTCGGGGATAATGAGGCTTGATGCGCACGATCAAACGGCTGGTCCTCCTGGCCCTCGTCCTTTATCTGGGACTTTGGGTCTTCCGCATTGCCGCCCGCAAGTACTATGTCTGGCTACCGGGCTACGCCACCTGGGCGGTGAGTTCGCCGGAGCGCGCGTCCGGCCCCGTCCACCTCTTTTTTCTGTTCGCCGACCATTTTGAGCCCGGAGACAACGACCACCTGCTGCAGCGATGGGTGAACGAGTATCCCACCCTGGCCGCCCGCCATCATGACAGTAACGGACGCGCTCCGCAGCACACATGGTTCTATCCGGCGGAGCAGCCGATCGACCATAACATGATGGCGCTGCAGCAGTTGGTCTCGGGCGGCTGGGGCGAGGTCGAGCTTCACCTGCATCACTCCAACGACACCCAGGAATCGGCGCGCCGGCGCTTCGCCAACGGCGTCGCCTACTTTCAACGGTTCAACTTCCTGAAGACGCGGGACGGCGCGACTCACTTTGCCTTCGTACACGGCAACTGGGGCCTGGATAACAGCAACGGCGTTCAGTATTGCGGCGCCAATCGCGAGCTCGAGATGCTCCGCCAGCTCGGCTGTTTTGCGGATTTCACTTTCCCCAGCATCCAGTGGAATTCGCAGCCGCCATCGGTCAACAACATCTACATGGCCAGCGACGACGACCGGCCGAAGTCCTACGCCCAAGGCATTCCCTTACAGGCAGGCGTGAAGCCGGAGGGCGACCTGATGATTTTCCAGGGCCCGCTGCTGCTGGCGCCTTCCCTTCACGCGACTCTGTTCGTGGCGGTCGACGACGCCAACATCCATCCCGCCGCGCCCGCTGGACCGGACCGCGTGGATAACTGGGTGCGTACGCGAATTCATGTCAAAGGTCGGCCGGACTGGCAGTTTATCAAGGTCCACGGCCACGGTGCGGAGTCGGAGGGGGATGCCACGGAAAGTCTGGGACCGCGCTTCGATGCGGTCTACTCCCGCTTAGAAAAGCAGTACAACGACGGCGTCCACTACATCCTGCACTATGTGACTGCGCGGGAAGCCTTCAACCTCGTGCGGGCAGCCGCCGATGGGAAGACCGGAGACCCGCGGCAGTATTACGATTACCTGATTCCCCCATACGCCGCTGATCCCGATCCGCGGAAGTGATGATTAGAACGTCGGCTGGATTCCGACGGGGCGCCTTCCCAGGCGTTGGTGGAACGCCGCCGGCGACATGACCACTTGCAGTGGGGTGGATTGCACCCGCGTGATCTCGACGTCGGCCGTGCGCACCAAAGCCGCGGCCAGACCGCCCAAAACCGGCAGCATCATCGAGTATGCGATGTAGTCGAAAAAGATCGTAATCGCATAGATGATTACGCAATAGTGCAGACCCAGGGCCATGTTGCCCATGTCCTGCAAACGTGGATCGCCGACCGTCCTTTTGTAGACGGCGTAAGGCCCTTTCATCGAAAGGAAGACCGCCACCGTGAAACAGATGAAGGCCGGGATGCCGAGTTCGCTCGAGACCTGGGTGTAGCTGTTGTGGGTGCCTAGCCACTGGCCCTTGCGGAGCCCGATGGATTTCGAATATTCGTCATCGGCGACAGGGAACATGCCGGGTCCGACTCCGAATAGCGGATGCTTAAACGTAAACATGATGCTCCGGCGGAGCAGCACTTTCCGGCTTTGGGTGGACGTGAGAGCGCTTTCTCGCATGCTGCCGTCCATGTCCGCGGTGTCTTCGATATCGTCATCCACGGTAGTTCGATATCGGGCGACCAATTTACCGGGCATCACACCGACCAGCACGGCAAAAAGCACGATGCCGCCAATGATGAACTTCAGCTTGTCCATGATCGGCGCGCGCAGGAAGTAAATCAAGGCCATGCCCACAAAGCCGATCATCGCGCCGCGCGATCCGGTCCGGAAGGTCGTGAAGAGCATCAACGCCATGATCCCGCCGGCCCAGAGCTTCTTCGGCCCTGAGGCGGCGCTGCCCATCAGCCCGCCCCACAAAGGAATTCCCATCAGCAGCGCCTGAGCCATCTCATTCGGGTTCGCGAATTTGCCTTGCGTCAGGAACAGACGTCCGTTCTCCATCACGCCAAACACGTTGGCGATAATCGTGAAAACAAACATCGCGATGGCCACGGTCGAGATCACCTTGCGCCACTGGGCATAAGTGCTGACCAGCCCCGGTACGGCCAGGAACGCTACGAAGGAAAACAGGAGCCACGTATCGCGGAAAATCGGGATACTGCCGCCGCGCCAGATGCTGAACGGAACCGAAAGGCCGAACCAGACGGTGAAGCCTAGGAGCGCCTTGCCGATCGGCGTTCCCAGTGAAATCAGAAAGCCCCGGCTTAGAATGACCATTGCGAACACCACGCGGTAGGCAATTCCCGTGATATGCAGGGTTCCGAACTTGACGTCGAAAATACGGCTAAACGCAAGAAACAGGAAGACCAGTAAGACGTTAAAGCCAAGCTGTTCGAAACCGGAAGACTGCTCAGGCGCCGCTGAGCCCACGGCCACCATCGGCGGTTGGTACGGATAGGTTCTGGGATGGTAAGTGGCGGCGGTCATTTGACGGCGATCATGGCGACAGCTACAGGCTTTTTGATTCTACCATCTACGGATTTCCCTCCACACGAAGGGCGGTACTAGAACCGGCATTTGATAACTTAAGTTAATTCGAAATAGCCCTTAGACTCACACTGTCCTCCCTTTTGGCCGGATTGCCGACCTTTCCGCAGCCTTGGTATAGTGAGGCAGTTC
>JAOAPT010000863.1 GCA_025463045.1 Candidatus Solibacter sp. | reverse complement strand
TGCCCGTGGTGCCGATCTCCGAGCGCGTCGTCCTCCTCGACGATAAATTCGCGCAAGACGCTCCCGCCATCGTCGCCAAAGTGAAAACGGTCAGCGACAAGGCCGTCCGTAGCTCCTGAACACGCATCAGCACGGCCGGCGGGAATGAAGCGATGCTGGCCTCCAACGCGGAGGTCATCATTTCCAAAAACGCGCGCGCCAACATGATCGCAACTCAAACAGCCGGGATTGCCGCACGTGACCCTCCCGCATCCACTTCACCAGGTCCGCCTTTTTCGAGACCGGACCGTGTCCGGGAATTACCGTATGGAAATCGAGTTGCAGCGCCTTTTGAATCGTGCCGTCCCAGGCCTTGATGCCGCCGCCGCTCACGCTGGCGACGATCCACTCTCGGGTCAAAACGGCCTGCGCGGGCGGCGCGACGGGCGCAGTCAACGGCTTGACTTCAAGGATCTCGGGATGGCTCCAACGGGCTATTTCGAACGAGGAATGCCCGGAATGTGTAAGGAACTTACACATTTAGTTTCCCGGTGTAACAGTATTATGGTGATAGCGCAGGTTATGACCGATACCAGTCCGGAATTCGAATCGCGACGCGTGCGTGAATTGGAGCAATTGCTCTCCCGCGAAATAGAGGTCAGGCATCGCGCGGAAGAGGCATTACGCCACTGCGACGCGCGCTACCATTTCATCGCCAAGAACCTGACCGAGATGGTGCTGGCCTATGACATGGACCGGCACCTGACCTTCGCCAATGCGGCGGCACAGACCCTCACCGGTTACTCGGCCGCCGACCTCAAACAGCAGCATTTCATTAGCTGGGTGCATCCCGAGGATCGCCCGAGAATGATGTCCTGTTGGGATCGCCTGTTTCAGGGCCAGAGTTTCCAGGAAGAGGAATATCGCCTGGTGACCCGCGACGGGCGCGTCAAGTGGATGGCGGCGTCCTGGGGCCCGCTGATGGACGACAATGGCCGCCAGGTCGGCGTCCAGGGCCGCGAGCGCGAGGTCACCGAGCGGAGGATGGCGGAGGCGACCCTGCGCGTGCGCGAAGAGCGCTACCGCACCCTGTTCGAAGACTCGCCGTTCCCCATGTGGGAAGAGGATTTCTCGCTCGTCAAGGAATTCCTGGACGACTTGAAGGCGCGCGGCGTGGGCGACATCTGCGGGTACCTGACTCAGCATCGCGACCAGGCCGAGGCGTGCGTTGGGCGGATTCGGATTCTGGACGTGAATCATGCCGCCCGCCTTTTCTACGGCGCCGAAAGCAAAGAAGAATTGATGCGCGGGCTGAAGCCGATCGTCGACGACACCGGCTGGCATGTGATCTGCGAAGAAATGGGACGCCTCGCGGCCGGCGATTCGATGTACCGGGCGGAGTTCGAGACGCGCACGATGCGCGGCGAGACGCGCGTGGTGAGCATGATCGTGTCCATCGAACCTTCGCCCGGCGACTGGTCGCGCGTCATCGTCTCCTTCTTCGATATCACCGACCGAAAGCGCCTCGAAGAGCAGTTTCTACAATCGCAGAAGCTCGAAAGCCTGGGTCGATTGGCCGGCGGCATCGCGCACGATTTCAATAATCTGCTGATGGTGATCACGGGCTACAGCGAACTGCTGCTTGGCGATCCGGAAGTAGGGCCGCGAACCCTGGCTGGATTGCGCGAGATCAAAAGCGCGGGCGAACGCGGCGCGGAATTGACGGAGCAGTTGCTGGCCTTCAGCCGCAAACGCCTGGGGCAGCCGCGGCCGCTCAGTTTGAACGCGGTGATCCGCGAATCGCAATCGATGCTGGAGCGGGTCCTCGGCGAGGATGTCCGCCTGGTGGTCGCGCTCGATCCGGAGGCGCCGACGATCCGCGCCGATCGCGGCCAGATGCATCAGGTACTGATGAACCTGGTGGTCAACGCGCGGGAAGCGATGCCGCAGGGCGGCGAGTTGCACATCGAGACGGCCCATTCCGTCGAAGATGGCTCGTCGTTTGTGCGTGTGCGGGTGGCCGATACCGGGGTCGGGATGGACGAACGTACTCGCCAGCATGTCTTCGAGCCGTTTTTCACCACCAAGAGTACGGCCAAAGGCACCGGACTCGGCTTGGCGACGGTCTTCGGCGTCATAACGCAGGCCGGCGGGCGCATCACGGTGTCGAGCGAGCCGGGGGATGGGTCGGAATTCACCATATTCCTGCCGGGAATTCCGACGCCGGCCAAGACCGAACCGGCGGCGGAGACCACAGCGCCGGCGTCCTCCGGCTGGGGCACAGTGCTTGTGGTCGAGGACCAGGAAGACGTTCGCCGACTAACTGTGCTGATTTTAAAGAGCTTAGGGTACGACGTGCTGGAGGCGGCGGACGCCAACGAGGCCATGGCCGTGTCGGAGGGCTTCCGGGGGACGATCCGGCTGATGCTGACGGACGTCATCATGCCGGGGATGAATGGCCGGCAACTGGCGGAGCGGATGGCGGTCCTCCGGCCGGAGATGAAGGTGGTATTCATGTCCGGCTACACCGACCGGATCATGAGCCCGAACGGCGTGCTCGACAGTTCCGTCGCCTACCTGCAAAAACCCTTTTCCTCAGAGCAATTGAGCGCCAAAGTCCGGCAGGTCCTGGACGGCGGACCGACCCGGTGACGTGAAATCGGACACTTTCCTCTGAAGTATTTCTTGAAAAACCCCCTGTTTGGGACTAGAATGCCTGCAGACGGCCCCCTGACCGTTATTGATCTTATCGGCATTTTAGGGAGGTTTCCATGTTTGATAGCCTCGCAGATCGAATGAGGGAAGATGAGCACCAGGAGGTGTCCACCACCGAGCGGTACGTCCGCTGGGCGGCGGTCATCGTAATCTCAGTCGTCTTGTTCGGAGGCCTGTATATGGGCGTCCGCCTACTGGAATAAACGACTGGAATCAACGACGCGAATCACTCAGAGGGTGAGATCCGCCGCATGACGGATTTCACCTTCTGCACATATTCCAGACTTGGATTGTAGGTCGCTAGAAGACTGTCCAGTTT
>JAOAPT010000833.1 GCA_025463045.1 Candidatus Solibacter sp. | reverse complement strand
GGCCTGCTGGGCGGCAGCCACAGCGTCCGCGGTGGATTGCGCCTCGCCGGCCAGAATACGAAGCGCGGCCAATTGATCCTCGACTTCCTGATAGGCGGTCAGCACCGTCTTCTGATATTGCGCGAGGGTCTGGCGGTACACGCCCCATGCCTGATCCACGCCGGCTTTGGTTCTGCCGCCGGTGAACAACGGCGTGATTGCAGATGCGCCGAGCGAAGCGATGCCGTTTTGCCAACTGAACAGGCTCGTCATGCTCGTGCTCTCAAAACCGGCGATGCCCGTGAGCGAGATGTGGGGCAGCGCGGCTGTCTTGGCGACGCCGATCTCGGCGTTCGCGGCTGCGACAAAGCGCTCTACCTCGGCGATATCGGGACGGCGCGCCAGCAATTCGGCTGGAAGACCGGAGGGAAGTGCCGGCGGAAGTCCGGCGCCTGGACCGAGCGGCAGCGGAGTGCGCGGAATTGAGAAGTCGGACGCGGCCTTTCCTTCGAGCACGGCGATCGCATGTTCGAGTTGAGAGCGTAGGACGTCCAAAGCCTGCGCCTGCGCCTTCGTCTGATTCAGCAGAGTCTCAGCCTGCTTGACTTCCAGTTCGCTGCTCAAACCTCCGCGAAAACGGTTGGTCGTCAAATCGACGGCCTTTTGCATGTCCTCCACGGTCGAATCGAGCACCTGACGCTCGGCATCTAGCTCACGGAGACTGTAGTAGTCCATCGCCACGTTGGCTTCTACGGCAAGACGCACGAATCGCAGGTCGGCCGCGGTCGCCTGTTCCGTCGCGGTGGCCGCTTCGATCGAATGGCGCACGCGGCCCCACGCGTCGACTTCATAGCTGAGGAACGCCGGCAGTTGAAAATCGTTGAAGGTCGCGGCCCGTCCGCCGGTATTGCCGTTGTTGGGCCGGTTCTGAGCTTCCCGAGTTCGCGACGCGCCGACTCCCAGACTGACCGTCGGGAAGAGGAAGGACCGCGCGAACCTGGCACCGGCTTCGGACTGCTCCACGCGGGCCATCGCCAACTTGATGTCTTGGTTGGCGGCATCGGCTTCCGTCTCGAGCCGGGCCAAGTCGGCGTCGGCAAATACGCGCCACCAGTCGCTGTATGCGATGTCCGGCGTTCCGGAATCGGGCGTTCCGCCCTCCTTGAAGTTCGCCGGAACCGGAGGTACGGGCTTATGATATTTTGGCCCAACCATACAGCCGGCGAGTGAAAAGAGAGCCAAACCGACGGCCGCGCGCGGCCACGCGATCTTGGAATTCCACATTGTCAATTCCCCTTTGTGTTGGCTGGCACCGTGTTGGATGGCCTTGTGTTGGATGGCGTCGGGGGCGCGGAGGACGATTGCACCGCGACGCGCATTCCATTGGTGAGCGAATCCGACGGATTGGCGATCACGGCGTCGGCTGAACGGACACCAGCCACGATTTGAATCGTATCGCCGAAGTCATGCCCGAGCGTCACCTTTCGAAGCTCGACCTGATTCTGACTGTTGACCACACCCACTTGCGGACCGTCCGCCTGGAAGAGGATGGCGCTGGATGGAAGCACGAGCGGCGCAGCGCCGACGGGAAGTTGAAAGTGCACGTCCGCGTAGGCGCCGGGGAGCAGTTCACCGGCTGGATTTGGGACATCGAGCTCAACCGTGAGCGTCCGCGAGATGAGATCGATAGCGTCGGTGGTCCGCGTAACCGCAGCCGAGAAATGCCGGTTGGGCAGCGAGGTCACGTCCATGGAGGCCTTTGTGCCAGGCCCGACTTGCTTGCTGAACTCCTCCGGCACCGTGACAAATACGCGCACAATGTTGTTCTGCGAAATCCGGAACAGTTCGCGACCGACGCCGGCATTGCCCGCATTCACGAGGTCGCCGAAATCCGTCCTTCGCAGGGTGATTATTCCGTCGAAGGGCGCAACGATCTTCTCGAACCCCTGCATCTGTTCCAGCCTGCCAACGGCGGCCTTGGCGGCCTGGACATTGGCTGCCTGCGCCGCCAGGTTCTGGTTGTTTTGATCCACTTCCTGCTGCGACACAGAATTGGTTTTGATCAACTCCTGGTAACGAGGCGCTGTAACCTTCGCAAGTGCCAGGCTGGTTTCGGCCTGTTGCAGCATCGCCTGAGCCTGGTTCAACTGCTGGTCCACTTCCGGCGCATCAATCTCGGCAAGCAACTGGCCCTTCGTAACATGCGTGCCGATATCCACGTACCAGGAACGAACGTAGCCGTCGACACGCGCGTAAATCGGGGATTGCGAGAATGCCTGTATCATCCCCGGCAGAGTGAGGTCCGAAGTCGACTTGCCGCGCTGCGGATGGATCACGTTCACCGGCTGTACTTCCAGCGACCTGGTCGTCGCTGAAAGCTGTTGACTCTGCTTTTGCCGAGCCTGTATCCCGAAAAAGGCAGAGACGCCGAGTACCGCGGGGATGACAAGGAGCCACAGCAGCCGCCTTCCGCTTCCCGGTGAAGGCGGTTCGCTCTTGGGAGTTTGTACGTCGTTCTTCTTAGAATCTTCAAGTAGTTTCATACGGTCCTCACGCGTTCTGGGTTTTTCGATGGCGGACAATGGCGAACACCGTCGGCACGAACAAGAGAGTGGCCACGGTCGCAAATAGCAAGCCGCCAATTACCGCGCGGCCGAGCGGAGCGTTCTGCTCGCCGCCCTCGCCCAGCCCGAGAGCCATCGGGATCATTCCGATAATCATCGCGAGGGCCGTCATGATCACCGGCCTCAATCTCGTGGAACCAGCCTCCAGGGCCGCGCCCAAGGCATCTTTGGTTTCGGTGAACCGCTCATTCGCGAAGGTGATGATCAGGACAGAGTTCGCCGTTGCGACTCCCATGCTCATGATCGTGCCCATCAGCGCGGGCACGCTGAGTGTGGTGTGCGTCAAGAACAACATCCAGCAGATTCCCGCCAGAGCCGCCGGCAGGGCGGTGATGATAATGAATGCCTCGCCCCACGATTGGAAGTTGATCACGATTAGCAGGTACACCAGCACAATCGCGAATGCGAGGCCGGAGCCCAATCCGATAAACGAAGATTGCATGGTGGCGACCTGCCCCCGAGTCACCATGCTGCTTCCCTTGGGCAACTGCTTTTGCGCCGCGGCCGTGATCTTCGCGATATCCGCGGCCACCCCGCCCAGGTCGCGTCCCTGGGTGCCGGCGTAAATGTCGATGACACGCTGTACGTTGTAGTGGGTCACGACGGCTGGTTCC
>JAOAPT010000821.1 GCA_025463045.1 Candidatus Solibacter sp. | reverse complement strand
TTTCGCCTGCGCCTCGAACTGCTTCAGGAAATCGGGATCGAACGGAGCGCCCTGCTCCACATCGTCCCATGCGTACAATTTGTAATCGCCGGGCTTTAAGCCGCGCAGCGAAAGCATTCCATTCTCATCCGCCCACCGCACCAGAATATTCGTTCCCGATTTGGGAACCAGCGCGACCGTCGCGTTCCACACCGCCTTGCCGTCCTTGTCCATCACCACCGCATCCACCTGCGCGGCCGCTCCGCTGATCACGATCTCGAGCGGCGAGCCGCTCGTCATCTCGATGCCCTCTTCTGTCACATCGCGCCCGCCGTACTGAATCGATTTCACGTAGCAGCCATCGGGCACGCCGATCACGCTCACCGCCTGCTTCACCGGCGGCACGCCCTTCAACGTGAACTTCAAATCCTCCGCCACGCGCCCGCGCAGTGGCGCGCCCATCGATTGGAAGCCCACCGGCCGCAGCATCACGCTCACATTCTTCAAATCCGGAGCCGTCGTCGCGTCCACCACTTTGATCCCGCCCGGCACGTCCTTCCCGCCCTCCAGCCCCAGCACGATTCCGTCCACGTGATTGCCGACCACATCCACCTGCTGGATCGCGATTCCGTCCTGCCCGCGCCCGCGCGCCTGCGCCGTCGCCATGTAAGATCCCGGCGGAACGTTCCGCACTTCGAACTGCCCCTCGGGCCCGTTCGCCATGCCCATCAAACCCGGCCCCGGCATATCCTTCGGACTCAGCGACACCATCACATTGCGCTCGCTCGTCGAGCCCGTCACCTTGCCGCGCACCCGGTACACGCGCGTCTTCACCAGCCGTATGTCGATCCCGCGGATTTCGCCGCCCGCCCCCACATCCACCGGCACCGCCGTCGATGAACTCGTGGTGCTCGGGTAATAAGTCGCAGCGTAGATCGTATCGGGGACTGCCGGCAGCGGCTCTTCCGTCTGCGCGCGCCGCGTCTGCATCCCGCCCGTGCGTGCCGCCGTCGAGACCACGTACCGTCCCGGCTCGAGCCCCGGCAAGCGGAATTCGCCGATGTCCGTGGTCGTCGCGTTCGCCACCTGCGACCACTGCCGCGTCCCATTGCGATACAGATACTTCATCGCGCGCACATTCAGATTCGCCACCGGCTCGCCGTCTTCGTCCAGCACCTTCCCCGTGATCACCGCCTGCGGATTCATCTGGAAGACGATGCCCTTCACCGATTGCCCTGCCGCCACTGCCACCGGTGTGCCGCTGCCGGAGTATTTTCGCGCGCCGTAGTTCTGCCGCAAAAATCCCTGTCGGTCCGCCGAGAGCCGGTACTTCCCGGGTTCGAGTCCCGTGAATGAGAACCGCCCCTGCTCGTCTGTCTCCACCGCCTTCCGCACGCGCGGCATCCCCTGCCCCGCTTGCCCGCGCCCCGCCATCATCGTGCCATCGCCCGGGTTCACCATATTGAGCTGCACGTTCGCCCGCTTCAACGGAGTGCCGCCCTTCAGGTTCACCACCTGGCCTTCGATTGACCCCGTCACCGGCGCCTGCGCCTGAAACCCGTAAGCCATCCCGCACGCCGCCAGAATTCCAATCGCCTGAATCCACATATCGATGAGTATGACGCGCCGCGCCACGACTTGGTTAGCCGCGCGCTATCCTGTGTGCATGAATCGCCGCGATTTCCTGACCACCTCCGCGGGAGCCACGTTGCTGGCCGCCTCCTCCTTCGCGCAAGACAAGGACTCGGCCATTCCCGCTTATCAGAGCCCCGTCTTCAACCTCCACAAGTTCTTCCCCGCCCCGGTGAAGATCGCCGCCATCGAACTCCTCCAGTCCGGTAAGCAGTACTTCCTCCGCACCCGCTCCACCGACGGCGTCGAAGGCCTGATCCTCACCAAGGACATGGAAGACTTCGTCGCGATCCTCCACCGCCGCGTCATCCCCCACTTCCTCGGCAAGGATGCGCGCGATCTCGAGACGCTCGTCGACGACGTCTACATCGCCAATTACAAACTCTCCGGCCAGGCGTTCTGGTGCTGCGTCGCCTATGTCGAACAGAGCCTCTTCGATCTGCTCGGCAAGACCGCCCACAAGCACGCCGGCGAACTGATGGGCGGCATCCTGCGCAAGGAAATTCCCGTCTATCTCTCCGGCTCCGGCCGCGACACCACGGCGGAGGAAGAAGTCGGCGTCTACGTCGAAGGCGTGCAGGCTACCGGGGCGAAGGCCGTCAAGTTCAAGATCGCCGGCCGCATGAGCGCCAATCGCGACAGCTACCCCGGCCGCACCGACAAGATCTTCGAACTCGCGGCAAAGAGCCTCGCCGGCAAAGTCACCCTCATGGCCGACGCCAACGGCAGCTACAGCGCCGCCAAGGCCATCGAAGTCGGCAAACGTCTCGAAGAGATGAAATACCTCTGGTTCGAAGAGCCCTGCCCCTGGGAAGAAATCAACGAAACGAAAAAAGTCGCCGACGCCCTCTCCATGAAGGTCGCTTACGGCGAACAAAACTCCAGCCTCTGGCAGTTTCAGTGGATGATCGATAACAAGGTCTTCGACATCGTCCAGCCTGACCTCAATTACAACGGCGGCTTCATCCGCGCCGCCCGCGTCGCCCGCATGGCCCGCAAACAAAATATGTGGATCTGCCCCCACAACACGCAGACCGGCGCCGCGTCCGTCAACATCCTGACCTTCGCCGCCACCACGCCCAACATCGGCCCCTACATGGAGTACGTCTCCCGCGGCCCCGCCAAGAAAGAAAGTTGGTACACCCCCAACTTCGAAATCAAAGACGGGGTCATCCCCGTCCCCACTGGCCCCGGCCTGGGACTCGAATTCGACCCCGCTTTCATCAAGAAAACAACTCTCGTAAGAGCCTGACCTTCTGTTCTTGGCTCTTGCCTTTCTCTGCGTGTTTTTCTCTGCGCCCTCTGCGAGGATCCGTTCAACCCCCACCGATCCGCCGCACCCGGATCGCCCGAAACCAAACCTCCGTCCCGTGATGCTGCAAGCTGATCGGCCCCTCCGCCACCACGTCGTCCCCCTTCCGCAGCTCGCGCAATTGCTTCATCACAGCCGCATCCCCCGTGCCAAAGCTCACCACGCGCGCCCCGTTCAGCCAGTGCTCCACCCGCCCCTCATTCACCACAATCCGCGATCGATTGAACTCCCCGATCTTCGGCGCAATCCGCGGCACCGGAGCAATCACCGAATACAACGCCCCGCTCGCCCGCGAAGCCTCCGTCACGTCCGGACCGTTCTCGTCCGCCACCTGATACTCCAGCCCCCGAGCCCGCGCCTGACGCCCATCCTTATTCGTCCACTCATCCACCTTCTGCACCAGATACTTCACGCCCGAATTCCCGTCCGCCTTCATCTTCCATTCGAATTCCAATTCGAAATTGCGGAACACTTCGACCGTGCGAATGTCCTGCATCCCGCCCGGCTTCAGCACCGTCTTCAAGCACCCGTCATCGATTGTCCACGTGTCCGGAAACGGCTTGCCCGTGATCTCCACCCACCCCGCCGCCGTCTTCCCGTCGAACAGCGTCCGCCATTCGTCCGCCGCCGGCGCGACGCTCGTCACAACAAACAGAAGCAGCAGCAATTTCACAATAGGCATTATCCTATTACTGCCTATGCAATTCCGAAATTCGCTCCGCTGGACCGCTTGCCTCACGTTGGCCCTGTCGCTCGTACACGCCGATGAGGGCAAGTGGACCCCGCAGCAACTGCTCCGCTTCGACGCCGCCTGGCTCAAGAAGCAGGGCCTCGACCTCCCCGTCTCCCGCCTTTGGGATCCCACGCGCGGCACCGGCCTCCTCGCCGCCACCATCAGCACGGGCGGCTGCTCCGCCGGCTTCGTCACCAACACCGGCCTCTTTCTGACCAATCACCACTGCCTCTTCGGCATCGTCCAGGAACACAGCGGCCCCAATCGCGACCTGATCACGCGCGGCTTCATCGCCGGCTCGCCCGCCGAGGAGCTTCGCGGCAAGACGGCCCGCGTCACCGTCCCCCATCGCTTCACCGACGTCACCAAAGAGATCGCGGCCGCCATCCCCGCCGGCGCCGCCGACCTCGTCCGCGCCAAGGCCGTCCAGGCCAAACAGAAATTGCTGATCGCCGCCTGCGAGAAAACGGCCGGCATGCACTGCAGCGTCGCCATCTTCGATGGAGGACTTCAGTACGTCCTCATCACTACCATCGAGCTCGACGATATCCGCCTCGTCTACGCGCCCCCGCGCGCCATCGGCGAATTCGGCGGCGAGGCCGACAACTTCCGCTGGCCCCGCCACACCGGCGATTTCGCCATCGGCCGCGCCTACAAGGACGGTAAACCCTACCAGCCCGAATTCTACTTCCCCGTCGCGCGCACCGGCGTCAAGCCCGGCGATTTCGTGATGGTGCTCGGCTACCCCGGTCGCACCATCCGCTCCATGACCGCCGCTGAAATGGCCAACGAGCGCGACTTTCGCTTCCAGCTCCGCAAGGAAATCTACGGCGAGTGGATCCGCGTCATCGAGGAGAAGACCAAGAACAACGCGAAAGGCGCCACCGCCGTCGCCGCCACCCTCAAGAGCCTCAACAACAACCACACGAACGCCATCGGACAGCTCGCCGGACTCTCGCGCGGGCGCACTCTCGAAAAGCAGACCGCCCTCGATTCCGCAGTCTCCACCTGGGCCGGACAGCAGGCCGGCTTCGCCAAATCCGTCGAAGGCAAGATGGATCTCGACCGCCTCGCCGGTCGACGCCGCGGCACCGCCACGCGCGATTTCCTTTTCCAGATCATCAAGCCCGGCCCGCTCGCGCTCTATCAGGCCACCACCCTCGTCCGCCTCGCCGCCGAACGGACAAAGCCCGACGCCGAACGCGATCCCGACTACATGAATCGCGAGCTGCCCGCCCTCAGCAACACCCTCGAGCGTCAGCAGAAAAGCTTCTTCCGCGCCGCCGACGAAGCCATGCTCGACGTGTGGATCGACCGCGCCTGGAAGCTCCGCGCCGGAGAGCGCATCCAGGCCATCGACACGCGCATCCCGCGCGACGGCATTCCGCAAACCGTCGCCGCGCTCTACAACGGCACCAAGGTCACCGACCCCGTGGAGCGCATGAAGATGTTCGAGGAGACCACTGCCCAATTAGGCGCGCGTAGAGATCCCATGCTCGATCTGGCCTTCGCACTCGAACCCGAACTACGCGCCTGGCAGGCCGAGACGCAGACCACCGACGGCGCCATCGCCCGGCTCCGTCCTCTGTGGCGCCGCGCCGTCATCGCGCACGCCGGCAAGCCCGTCGCCCCCGACGCCAACAGCACCCTGCGCGTCAGCTTCGCCCACGTCAAAGGCTATGTGCCGCGCGACGGCGTCATCTACTCCCCGCAGACCACGCTCGCCGGCATGCTCGAAAAAAACACAGGCGAGGAATCGTTCACCGTTCCCGGCTTCGTGCTCGACGCCGCGCGCCTCATCAAGCCCGAAGAGATCCCGCTCGATTTTCTAGCCGACGCCGATACCACCGGCGGTAACTCCGGCAGCCCTGTCATCAACGGCCGCGGCGAGCTCGTCGGGCTCAACTTCGATCGCGTTTGGGAAAACGTCGCGAATGATTTCGGCTACAACCCCGAAGTCGCCCGCAACATCAGCGTCGACGTCCGCTTCCTCATGTGGCTCCTGGAAATTCAAAAAGCCGACGCCCTCCTCAAAGAACTCAGCCCCGCAAAACGCTAGTGGGACGCTGCCGCGAGCACTCACTAATTCGCGGTCGGCCTCTCGATCGTCCTGGATTTCGCGTACCGAAAGCGCACATTTCAAGCTCGGTGAGCTTAGGCATCGACGTTGGAGTAACCATAGTCTACGTCGATCCACTATGCGTATAGTTAGGTGTCAAGACGGGCAATCCGGTCGACGCAGCCGAAGGCTGTCACACAAACATCAGATTTATTTTTCATGAGCCATGCCACTGATTCCGCTTCTGTTCCAGGCACACCGCCCTTCCCACACCCTCAATTCCTTGGAAGTCGTGTGGGAGAATCGAACCAGTCATCGTCCCGCGAGACGGATTCCAGCTACATTAGCGCTAACGGAACAATAGTTCCGGTCTGTTTCGCGTAACCCCGTTAAGAATCAGCCAAACGCATCCTGATTTCCGGTACTTTTGTTCCGGTGCCCGTCCAGCCCCGCCCCCGACACTGTTTCGTTGCGCCTTCTATCTCTCCTCCTCTTCCTCTCCTTCCCCGCGACCGGACAAATCGGCCCTCCGTCGGGTAGTCACCCAACAGGCGCCCACTCAGGGTGCTGCAAATTCGATCACACCATCAGTGCAA
>JAOAPT010000815.1 GCA_025463045.1 Candidatus Solibacter sp. | reverse complement strand
GCGAGGCGGTCCGTTGAGCGTTCTGCGCATCGCGCTGGTGGACGATCACCGCGTCGTGGCGCGAAGTTTACAGAGCTACCTCGAAAGAGTTCCCGACACGGGCGTGCGCGTGATCGCGCTCACGGCGTCCATGGACGAGGCGCGCATGGCCGGAGTTCTCCGCGCGGGCGCCGCGGGATATGTGAGAAAAGATGCCGACCCGGAGATCTTGCTGGCTGCCGTCCGTGCCGTCGCGCGCGGCAAGACTTTCATCGATCCCCCGGTGGCAGTGCGCTTTTCTTCCGTTACCGACGAACTGACGCGCCGGGAACTCGACGTTCTGCGACTGCTGGTCGACGGGCTGTCCAACAAGGAGATCGCCGGCGCACTCGACGTTCGCGAGGAGACGGTGAAAACTCACGTCGCAAACGTCCTCGGAAAGCTGCACGCCGACAATCGCGCGCAAGCGGTGGCGCAGGCGCTGAAGCGCGGATTAGTCGATTGATTACCCAACGCACATTGGAATAAGATTTGCTCAGCTAAGTTTGCCGGAGCGGGGGTTTTGCCGATTGTGTCCCGCGAATCAGTTAGTCGAAGGCGAACGGCGTCAGGCTAAGGACCGGTTTGCAGCGATCGAAAAAGCGGTAGGAATGCGCTTGCGGAAGTGTGGCGAGGTTTTTGTCGTTTCCCTTTCCGAGTGGCACCTATAGGAGCGTAAAAGCGCTCATCAGAACGGTCTGTGGGCCCAGCACGTTGTCGACCCGCACCCGCACTCCTACCGCTACTCCACTCTTACTCCAGCCTGGACTATCTTCTGATAGTGGCGATTTTCACGCTTAGTTTGGCCGCGGCGAAAATAATCCTGCCACGTTTCTCCCATTTCCATCACAATAGCTCGCAGGCTTATTGCGAGCTTTAGTACGCAACTAACTCCATCTCCGAAAGGACGGCTATGCCCGTAGATCTGAGTTCAGTCTTTAACAAAGTGGCGGCGGAGAATCTGGCGTCGGAGGTTCTCCTCGCCACCTTTCGTAGTCCGCTGGAAGCGGCCACCCACTACATCACCGCGAAGTACACTGCGCTCGGCGGCGCGGCCGGGATTCTTGGCGCCACCGATGGCGAGATCAGCCCGTGCCCCGATGGTCAGGGATTTTTCCGGCACTTCTGGAACAACGGCTCCATCTACTGGACACCCGGTTTGGGCGCTCATGCCGTGCATGGGGCGATTCGCGAGAAGTGGGCGTCGATGGGGTGGGAGAGGAGTTTCCTTGGCTATCCGGTGACGGACGAAATCGCCGGAGACAATCCGCAGACCAGCGGGGCGTTCCAGATTTTTCAGGGTGGCGCGATCTACACGTATTCGGACCTTCGTCTCACCCTGACGACGGTAACAGTCGGGGCACAGGCGATTACGACTGCCGCGGTGACGGCCGCTCCGCAGCGCGTCGGCGGTGCGACCGTCACGGCAAATCTGAATGCAGCCCGCCTTGCGGCAACCAATGCGGCAACCAATGCGACGACCAGGGCAACGACCAGTACGACACCCAGGACTTCAACGGCGGACCGGGCCGCGACCGGTGTCTTCACGGGCGTGTTCACCGGCGTCGCGATCCGGCCGCCCAAGCCCTCGATCGCGACGACGCACGAGGTGCATGGCGCGATTCTCGGGAAGTACCAGGATCTCGGCGGCGAGAGCAGCTTCCTTGGCTACCCGACTACCGACGAGAGTGGTACGCCGGATGGGGTTGGGCGCTTCAATCATTTTCAGGCGGGCTCGATCTATTGGACGCCGAACACCGGCGCGCACGAGGTGCACGGACTGATTCGCGATTTCTGGTCGGCGCACGGGTGGGAGCGCAATCCCGCACTCGCCTATCCGATCTCCGACGAGTCGATCCCCGACCGCCGCATCGGGCATGTGAAGCCGGAAACCACACGCAAGCCGATTCTCAATCTGCCGGCCGACGTTTTGAAACTGCCGGTCGAAGCCGTCAACGCGGGCGGTATTCCGGAGGGCGCGGTCAATGTGATGACGAGGGCGAAGACCTTCACGTCCACCGGCACGGTGGGGCTGAATCTCGGCGTGCTCGCCGGTCTGCTCACGCCCCAGCCGGCGTCGACCGCCGCGCCCGAGCGCAGCGTCAACCGATTTTCCGATTTCGAAAACGGCGTGGTCTTCTGGGGCCGTGGCGCGAGCGCCGCCGTGGCGCTCACCCCGTGGACGAAGGCGGCCGATGGGACCGTCATTCAGAAGAGCGCCGCCGACGTCGCCGCCGCCACGCTTGGTCATCTGGGCGGCGCGCTGCAGTTGCCTCACGGCACGATCATGCCGCCCGCGCCCGCCGGAACGACTCCGTACGCGTGGGACGGCGCGGGCGTGCAGAATCGCCGGCACCAGATCCAGTTCAGCGTCATGGTCCTGGCCGGCGATCCGATTCCCACGCCGCGTGTCCAGACCGTGATGCTCTACGTGCTCGTGATGTTCGAGCCGGAGCGGCGCAAGATGACTGCCTTCATCGTGGACTACGCGACCAGCGAGCCGGCCTTCGGTCCGCGGCTCGATCCACTGCTGTGGTCGCCCTTCGACCTGCTGACCTTCCCCGACACCAACGACGGGGAGCCGTACAGCATTCTCTCCGTCAAGACGATGGTCAACGGGGACGTGAACACGTACATCGAGCCCAAGTCACGCTTGAGTGTGATAGACCTCGGCGTTTTCAGGAACGACATCGTAGGGAGGATCGGATAATGGCCACGCTCACCACAAAGTTAGTCGCGATTTCTTTACAAAATGCGGATAAGGCGGCGACGCAGATTCGCGCACTGAAGCCGACGGTGGACGAGTTCGCGCCGGCATTCAAACAACTCGCCGCGACCGACCATACCAAGGCGGACGCGTTCGCCGTGGCGTACACGCGTTCACTGGAGTCGCACGATCAGCTCGCGCTGCACTTCGACCAGGTAGCGCGGCTGGCCGATGCGGACCGGGTCGCCATCCTTGCGGCCAATCGCGAAGGCGGCAACGGCATCGCGGTGATTCATGCCGCCGCCCTGCTGCCCGCGGCGCAGGGACAGGTGCTCATGAAGAGCTTCATGAATCCCACCGGGGTGGTCAACGATCGCGCTGCACGCGATTTCGCCGATTGGCTGACCTCGGCCGGTGCGCTCCTGCGCGAGAAGAACGTACCGATCCCGGCGGAAAATCCGCCGCATGATTGGGGACTCGGCGATCTCTGGGACGGAATTAAGGACGGCGTCGGAAAGATCGTCGACGCGGTGAAGAGCGGTATCGACGCGGTGACGCACGCCGTGGGCGACATCGTCTCCGCCGTCGCCAACGCGCTGAAGGATATCGCCGGTTGGGCTGCCGACCAGGTCCGCGATTTCGTGCGCGCCGTGCTGACGGCCGGGAAAGCGCTTGCCGATCTCATCTCCGGCGCGCTCAAAGCGAGCTATGACGCGCTGAAGAAGATCGCGCAGGCGGCGCTCGAGATCGGCAAGACGATCGGCGACCTGCTGGTGTCGGCGATCAATCAGGCGGCCAATATTCTGTCCAGTGTCGCGCGCGCTCTGCTGGAACTCGGCAAGTCTGTCGCGGACCTGGTGGGCTGGCTCGTCGGTAAGGCGGCAGCGATCGTCAACAAGCTGGTGCAGACGCTCGTGCAACTCGGACGCGCGGTGGCGGAGGTGCTGACGCAGGCAATTCGATTCGGCGCGGCGCTCGCGGCCGCGGTGGTGCGTGGGCTGGTCGCGATCGGCAGGGCTGCCGCCGAAATCATCGTCGCGGCGATCACGAATCCGAGCAATCTCCTGAACACGGTGTTGACCACACTGAACCAGTTGGGGCACACCTTCAAATCGATGATCGAGCAGGTGGCGGCGGCGGGCGCGGGCTTCATCCGCACGGTTGCGCGCACAATGGCGGGCATTGCCGGCGCGCTGAAGGATCTCGCTGCGTACGTTGCGGAGTCCGCGATCGCCGCCGTGAAGGAGGTCGTGCAGGGCGTGCTCGACGCGGGCCGAACGATCGGCGATTTGATCGTGCAACTCGCGCAGAGTGCGATCGCCGCGGTGCGCAACATCATCGACGCCGCGATCCAGATCGGGATGACCGCGGTGAAATTGTTGAAGGGGCTCGCGGGAGTGGTGGGCGATCTGCTCACTGCCGCGGTCAAGGCGTTCTTCGACCTCGGCAAGGGCATCGTCGATTTCGTGCGCGCCACAATGGCGTCTTCGTTCGACCTGGCGCGCGACCTGATCAACGCGGCGATCCGCGCGGGCAGGGCTGCGGCGCAATTGTTGAGTTCTGCGCTCGAACAAGGCTTCGTTGTGCTGCGGCGTGTGCTCCGCACGCTCGGTCCGATCGGCGGTGTGCTCGACTGGCTCGTCGCACAGGCCGAGGATGTGTCGCTGCTCGCGATGCGCGAACTGGTCGCCGGACTGTCGGCGGCGGGCCAGGCGGTGAACGCGATCTTGAATTGGGCGAAGGCGGCCGGCGATGCGATGATGCGCAAAGTCATCGGCCTGCTGGACGCCGCGGGCTCGGCGGTTTCGATGATGATCGATTGGGCGAAGACGGCTGGCGGTGCGGCACTGTCGCTCGTCGGCGAGGTGCTGATTCGCGCGCAGCATACGATCGACGACGTACTGCTGTGGGTGGAGAAGGACGCGATTCCGATTGTCGCCGGGATCGTGAAGGGCATGATCGCGGCGGGCGCGAAGGTCGCGGACCTGATCACGTGGGCGGCGGCGCGCACGGTGGAGGCGATGCAGGCGGTCGCGGGCGAGTTGCTGGCGGCGGGTACCACGATGGCGGAACTGGTCGCCGATACGATTGCGCATCCCGGCAACGCCCTGACGAATCTGGTGAAGGCATTCGAGGCGCTCGGCAAGACGCTGAAGGACATCGTCAACTCGGCGCTGATTCAGCCCACGCAGGATGCGGCGCGCCAGGTGTTCGACGTGTTGAAGGCGCTCGGCAAAAACGCGCTCGACGTGCTGAAGGCGGCGGCCGAACTCGGCGGAAGTGCGCTGGCGCTTGCGCTCACGATGGTGCTCGAGTGGTTCCCGGGCAGCTATCGCGCGCTGAGCGCGACCGAGCACGCGGAAGCGCAGAAAGTCTTCGGTGCGGCGATTCCGCTCGACGAAGTGCGCGTCGCGGCGATGTCGCCCCCGGTCGATCTGATCGAGTGGATCAACGGTCAGCGCCCCTTCACCACGATGTTCCTGATCAACTTCGCGTCGTGGGCCGAGGTGAAGATCGAGACCCTGATGCACGAGATGACGCACGTGTGGCAGGGAATTCAGACCGGCCCGATGTATATGGTGCAGGCGATCGAAGCGCAGATGAGCAGCGAGGGCTACAACTACGGCTACACCGATGGGGATACGGGCGAAGGCGCGCAGGGCGCGTTGAATGCCGCGGCCGGCGACTTCAGCAAATTCAATCGCGAGCAGCAGGCGCAGATCGTCATGCACTATTACGTGCGGAAATTCGAACGGAGCCTGGACGCGACGGCGTGGGAACCGTACGGACAGTTGGTCCATGCCTGATTTGCGATGGACGGTCCGCGGCAGCGCTGCTGCGGTGCGGGCCGTCCGTCCGCTGATCGACGCGCACGCGCGCGTCCGGTCGGTCGTGGTGGAGGAAGTCGCGGAGGCGGAGGTCGTCGAGTTCGAGGGAGGCGGTATGACGGGCCGCGTGCCCGCCGATCCGCGACTCGGGCGTTTTGCCGAGAGCGCCGCCGCAGTCTGCCGGCGCGAAGGTCCCACGGGCCCGGTGGCGCTGCTCGCCCAATGGGACGAGCGCGCGCATCACGGCGCGGAGGAGGCGAGTCGTCTCGCGCCCGCTCCGCTGCTCTGGCCGGCGCGCGTGATGACGGGGCGCGATCTGCCGTCAGCGCTCGGCATCGGCCTCGGCGCGTGCGTCTATTTTGGACATGGACACTGCGGCGGCTGGGATGGCTACTGGGGAATCGACGCGCGCACGCTGGCCGGCGCGATGACCGAGCCCGTCGGGGCGGTCTTCTCGCTGACGTGCATGGCGGCGAAACGTCCCACCATGGGCTTCAGCTTCTGCGAGGAGTTGGTGCTCTCCGGGTACTGTGCGGCGGCGTGGGGCTCGGCGGGCCGCACGAGTCATCGACGCAATCGACGCCTGGGATCGGAATTGTGCCGGGCAATGCGAGATCACGGCACGGCTGCGGCCGTGCTGCGAAATTCGCAGGCGACGCGGCTTTCGATGCTGGGCTACCGGCTGGTCGGCGATCCATTGGCGTGCCTCTCGGGCTCCCCCGCCGCGAGTGCGCGTGCGGCTGCGATCGAAGAGAACTTCTGGCGTCCGGCGTAGATTGCAAGTTGTATATCTGACACATATCCTGAAGACGTGGCACCCAGCAAGGATCCACTCGACGACTGTATTGGCTTTGACTGGGACGGAGACAACGCACAGAAGAATTGGGAAGGCCATCAAGTCACCCCACAAGAGGCGGAGGACGTTTTCTTTAGTGAGTCTCTGGGGGTTAGGGGCGACGTTCGGCATTCCAAGCAAGAGAAGAGGTATTTCGCGCTCGGACAGACGTCGGTAGGTC
>JAOAPT010000798.1 GCA_025463045.1 Candidatus Solibacter sp. | reverse complement strand
CGCGCCATTCAGCGAGCCATTCAGCGCGCCAACAGCAGCAATCCATCAGGGTCGATCCGCACCCCCGAGACCACCTCGGTGAACTGGACCTTCGTCTGACTGTCGCGAATCCAAACGATGTGTCGCTCAGTTCCTTTGGAAGTGGTGCCCTCCACCGTCACCGGCAAAACAAATGCGGGTCCCGCTTGCACGATCGTCACGGTACGCCCGTCCGCCTGCGCCGTCAGGCGTGGCGCCCGCTTCTCTTTCAACCACGGCAGCAGGAACTGCCGCGCATCGAAATCCGGCGGCTTCTGCCGCTCCAGACAATCGGCCAGCGTCTCCCAGTCGGCCGATCCTGCCAGGGAGCGCTTTGAAAACTCTGTCATCGCCTTTTGAAATTTCTCGGTTCCCACCGCCGCCTCGAGCATTCGAAATATCCACGAACCTTTGTCATAGTTCAGATCGGTTTCGTTGCCCGAATTCCAGATGCTCATCCTGCCGTCGTAATGATCGAAGTAAGCGCGTGCATGTTGCTTCCAGAATAGTGCGGCAGTATCGTGCCCAAACTCCTGTTCCAAGACCAGGCTTTCCACATAGGTGGCCCAACCCTCGCGCAGAAAATTTGCGGCCGGCCCTGACCCATTGGTCCAGAAATGTCCGATCTCATGACCCAGTTTGGCTGCCGGGTCCTTCTCTTTGACCGAGACAAATCCGGGCGAGCCGGCGGCAAACACGGCCTGATTGGAATTGAAGTGCCAATAGTTACCCTGATCGGCGCGGAGTTGGACTACGGCCACGTAGCCGCTATCGGGTTCGCCAAACCGGTTGGCCAGAATCGAATGTACCTGTCGAAATTCCTCTACGATGGCAGCCGTGCCGGGCCGAAACGCGGGAGTCACGAAGAGTTCAAGACGCAGGTCGCCCGCCCTCTCCTTTTATACCCTCCACTCGCGAGCGGAAGCTAGTGTGAGGGCGAACGAGGGCTGAACGGACTTCGCGTCGACAATTCGCTCCGCTCCCTCGACGCGCTCGGTCTGCGGAAGACTCGTCGTTAACTAGTACTACTTGGGGATCCGCGCCACCACCTGAAATTCACTGTGATCGCCGGCGCTGTCGAAACCGAACCAAGGGTGCCAGGAGTATTGATTGCGAATGTGTCCGAAGTCTTCCGTGAAGCATCCGGAGTTAGTATCGGCCGGCGCACGTTCCACCTCCAGCGAATATGCGAGCGTCACTTCGGCTTCTCCCTCGGGCAGGTCGACCCACAAGAGCCCGCCGCCAAATTGATGGCGAACCTCTCGCCCACCGGCCCGCACCGATCGAACGTCGGCATGGTGATTGAGTCGCGCGGCGAAGCCATTGGTGCTTTTCACCCGCACCCGCAACCGGTCCTCGATATCCACGCCGTGGCCCGGCCGCAGCAACAGGTCGATCCGCTGGCTAAGAATCTGCCCGATTTCGTCCAGCGGAATCTGCCGGTCGAGCTTCCATCGCTCACCCTCCGCCACCGCCTCATAGATCGCGGAAAAGCCCATTCCGTAGCTTGTGTCGTCGCCTGAGTTGCCCGTCAGAGGCACGCCCGAGAGCAGCAGCGCGGCCTTCATGCTGTCGGCGCGAATCACGCTCGCTAACCCATTCACGCGCTGGAGTTTTGCCTTTGCAATATTGGCATGGAGCTGTTGCGCTTCGCGGAACGGATATACCGCTGCAAACTCCGCGGTGGAGTTCGCCGTCCATCGCTGCGAAATCGTATTCGCGAGTTCTTGCGGCGAGGATTGGGCCTGGACGCGGCAGACGGCAATCACTGCCGGCAGAGTTCGAAGAAAGATGTTCACGACGACACCCCAGGACATCATATCGCTCACCGCCCGTCCCTCAGCGCAACCGCCGCATCGGAATGCGCAGCAGCGTCGCTGAGGAAAGGAGGAATCCCACGGCACCCACCGCAACCGCCGAGCGCACGCCAATCGCCTGCGCGAGCGCTCCGCCTGCAAGCGCCCCGAGCGGCAGGATCCCGCGGACGAGCAGATGCATCGCGGAATTCACGCGCCCCAGCAGGTGACCGGGCACGATCTTCTGCCGTAGAGTCAGCTCCGTGATGTTGTAGACCGGCCACCCCAAGTCGCCCAATTGCGCGAGAGTCAGCATCACCGGGCCGTGCGCCAGCGGGACGAGCAGCGCCGCCACGCCGGTCAGAAGCGAGGAGCCGATCAAGCTGCGACCCACGCCGAACCGGAGCGTCACCCGTTCCGCGATCCACGCACCGGCGAGATTGAACGCGCCGCCGACCGAGATGATCACGCCCACCATCGCCGCACTGAGGCCGAGCTCGCGCACCGCGAAGAGAAAATACAGACTGCCGCCGAAGCCCAGGAAGAACGCACTGCACGCCGCCCGCGCACCGAGCGCCCGCAGCACCGGATCGCGCCACGACGCGCGCAGCCCTTCGCGGATTTCGCGGCCCATGTCGGGCTCCGCGTGGCGCACCGGCGGACGCTCCGGCTTGCCGATCATCCAGACTGAGCCCGCCGAGCACACATACGAGATCGCGTCAAAGAGAATCGCGATCGGCGCGGTCATCACCTGCACGAGGATTCCGGTGAGTCCGGGCCCCGCGAGTTCGGCGAACGATTGCGTCAGCGCGAGCTTGCTGTTGCCTGCGACGAGTTCGTCGCTTTCAACCAGCGAGGGGAGATACGCCTCGTAGCTGATGTCGAAGAGCACCGAGAGCATCGCGCCCGCCGCTGCCACGACGCAGAGATGCGTCATCGTCAGCCGGTGCAAGACCGCGGCGACCGGCACCGACCCGACTACGACGGCGCGTCCGAGATCGGCCGCAATCAGGATCGGTCGACGCCGCAGGCGGTCTACCCAAGCGCCCGCGAAGAGGCCGAACAGCAGCACGCTCGCCGCGCTGGCGCCGCCGAGCATTCCCATTTCGAGCGGCGACGCGTGCAATACCAGTACCGCCACCAGCGGCAGCCCGATGCCGGTGATGCTCGACCCGACCTGCGAGATCGCCTGGCCGGTCCAGAGTTTGAGAAAGTCCGGATCGCGCAGCAGGCCTTTTGCGCGCACGACCCAGTGTCACACGTCAATCGGCGCGCAACGCTGGCACCGGGTCGATGCTACTCGCGCGCAGCGCGGGCAGGAAGGCCGCGAGCAGCGCCACTAACGCAAGCGCGCACGTCACCGCCGTAAGCGTCACCGGGTCGGAGCTCTTCACGCCGAACAATTGGTCCGCCAGAGTTCGTCCGCCCGCGAGCGCTGCCGGCACGCCGATCGCGACACCTGCGTGAACACTCGTTATGGGTTGATCGTTATGGGTTGATCTCCCACGCAGTTAGAGCGGGGGGCAAGATAATATTGGATTACAAACCCGGTGGCGCAGGCTACTTATAGCCCTTAAGGCGCAGGTATTCCACGAGCGGCCCGGGCCGGTCGCTCTGGATGCCGTCGGCCCCGGCGTCAATGGCCGATTGCCAGCCCTCGGGCGCGTCCGTGATGCCCATACGGTCTACGTAAATCTCTGCACGCGCGTCCTTAACCACGGCAATGATCTCGGGCGTAAAATCCCGTGCGCTGAACGCGATCACCTTCGGGTGGAGTTGCTCGACCAGGACCTTGGAGTGCTCCACGCTATTCGATTCCGGCATTACTTTCAGTTTTGGATTCAGCGCCTGGATCTGCTTGGCGAGCGCGAGACCACAGTAGATGACCACGTGATCCGTCATGCCGTGGCCATCGATATGGCTGACCAGATCCTTCGCGGAGGCGTTCTTGACGTCGACGTAAACGCCGATATTACCGCGCGCCAGTTCGAGCACTTGATCGAACGTAGGAATTCGCGTGCCGGCAAACTCCGGGCCGCTCTTGATGCCGGCGTCCAGAGCTTCCAACTGTTCGAAGGTCATTTCCGAAACTTTGCCCTCTCCATTGGTGCGGCGGTTCACGGTTCCATCGTGACTGAGGACCAGTTTGCCGTCCGCCGTCGTTTGCACGTCCACTTCGATGAAGTCGGCGCCGAGTTTGATAGCTTCTTCAAACGCGGGGATGGTGTTCTCGGGATGATGAAGATGCTCCCCGCGATGGGAAATTGCGACGACGCGCCGGGTCTGCCCGGCAGCAACGCTAGCGAGCAACAGACTAAGTAAGACTGCGCGTTGGATCAAGCTCGAACTCCTCGGTAAGTAACTAACTTCCCATCGATTCGAGCTCAGCGTCAACTCAATATTGAGTTACAGTACCGCGAAGGTTCAGTTAGCGCGCGCCGCCCTCATACAACCGCCGGTACATCTCCGCGTTCCGCATCACCGCCTGCACGTAATCGCGCGTCTCGGTGAACGGGATCGATTCCACGAACTCCGCGGGCTCGCGATAGGTATTCCATGTCAACCACTCGACGACGCGGTTCGGACCCGCGTTGTACGACGCGAGCGTCTGCTCCACGCTGCCGCCCTGCTTATCCAGCATCGACCGCAGAATCTGGCTGCCGATCTTCAGGTTCGCCGCCGGCTGCACCAGGACGTTCGTGGTGAATCGCTGCACGCCCGCCTGGCGCGCGTAGAGGCGGCCCGTGGATGGGCGCACCTGCGTCAGGCCGTACGCCTTGGCGCGCGATACCGCATCCGGATTGAATTCCGATTCCTGACGAATCAGGCCGGCGAGCAGGAACGGGTCGAGCTCGCGCTCGTGCGCGTTGCGCACCAGGTCGGAGCGGTAGGGTAGCGGGAACAGCAGTTCCCAAAACTTGCGCGGCGCGGCGGGAACCGGAAGGCCGAGGTATTCCGGCGCCATGCCTTTCATCACCCGCATCGCCTGATGCGGCGCGTCCGCCGAGTCAGCGATCTCCATCGCGAGCAGCGCGGCCTGGCCATCGGTGCGCGAACCGTATCGCAATTCAGCATCCGCCAGATCGGCGAGGCCCGCCGAGCGCAGCAGGCGCGACCGTTCGATGCGTTGCGTGGTCGCCGCAGTGGCGTCGGTACTCACCGGCGAAGGCGTCGGGAAACGGAGGTCCGCGACGAACTGCGCGATCTCGGGCGACGTTCCTCCGGCGGAAAGGGTCTTCACCCGCGAGCGCGCCAGCATCGCATAGTAGTGATTCTCGTAGACTGCCGCGAGCCGCTGATACGAGGTGCGCGCACCGGGCGTATCGCCATTGCGCTCCAGCAGGCGCGCGAAAAAGTAGAGCGCCGCACCGCACGTGGAGTGAGTGGAGAACAATTTCATGTGTTCGCGAAGCAGCGCGCCGGCGCCCGGCAGATCATGCTGATAGGCGTTGAAGGTGACCTTCCAATGGCAAAGCGCCGCCTGGGGAGAGGTCGGGAAATCCTCGTAAACCGCGCGATAGAGCGGGACGTAGTCTTCCGGGCGATTGACCAGCAGATACCGATTGGCGGCCGACATCAGCGCCTTCAATCGCCACGGCGATTGGCGATGGCGCGCCGCGAGTTGCTGGATCGCGGAGGCAAGATCGCCGTCGTCGTTGCGCTTCCGCGCGCATTCGGCGAGGTAATAGAGGCGCTCGGCGGCAGCTTCGGAATCGGCCACCTGAAGCGCGGAGAGCGCCGGCCACGCGATTGCGGTTTTGCCGCTCAGGTAATCGGCGGCGGCGCTGCGAACGCGCGCCTGATCGCGCTCCAACCCCTCGGCGCGGACGGCCACGTTCTGGTATTCGCGCTTCGCGTCCACATACTCCTTGGCATCCAGCAGGCGGTCGGCTCGGCGCAGCAACTGGACGGTCGAGGGCTCCGGATATGCGGCTCCCATCGCGTCTTTCAAGGCGATCAGCGCGGAGGCGGAACGCGTGGCGGCGGCGCCGGTCAGGTATTGATAGTAAACGCGCTGATAAAACTCCGCGGCGTGCGGCAGATCGTTCGCCGCCTGATAGCAATCGGCCAAAGTGACGTCGCCTTCGGGCTGCGGAAGTTCGGTGTAATGATCGCGCAGCAGCCGGACTGCATCGGCCGGAGCGCCCGCCTTCAGCGCGCGCGCTTCGAGCAGGCGCGCCTTGCCGCCGAGCGGCGAATTGCGATGCGTGGGCTCCAGACTCGCGGCGATCCCGCTGTAATCCTCCACCTCGACGCGCGCGGCGGCGAGATAGTACGCCGCATAGTCCGCGATCTTCGGCAGCTTGCCGGGCAGAGGCTTCAGTGCGGCAATCGCGTCACTCCAATTCTGCTGCTCGTAGGCCGCGATGCCGAACGCAAGGTTGCCGAGCGCCGCGTCCTCGGGATGCGACGCGAGGTAGGCCGTAACGGCCGTGCGCCGCGCCGGAGTCGGCGATTCCCGATAGGCGCGCACCATCACCGCGAGCATGCTGGACGCGGCGGGCGCGCCGGGCAGGCTACACGAGAGGGCCAGGATAAGTGTTGCCGAGCAGGTCCGTATCGTCATTGGCTAAGCTTCGGGTCAACTCAAGGTGCAGATAATCTACCATGCTGGGGCATGCGGAGAAGAACTGCGCGCGAAAGCCTTCGCGCGCAGTATCGATCGGCTGTCGCAGGATCTCGTACAAGTTGCGGCGCGCGCGGCCGGTCTGCACCAGTTCCGCATGATACAGGCGCATCTCCGCCGCCTTCAGTCGCGCGAACCGCTGCGCGCGCAGATGAATCTCCTGTTCGCCGGCCGTCATCGCGTCCCACGAGGACGCGGCCGCCGGCGCTTCGGGCGCCGCCACCGGAGGGGCGAGCGTGATCGTTACCAGTTGCGGCGGCGGTTCCGGTTCCGGCTCAGGCTCGGGAATCGCGCTCCATACGGCGGACGCGACCTGCGCGAGCAGCTCGATCGCGGCCACCTGCACGGTGCCCCAGCAATAAATCAAGGCGGGCACGCGTTCGCGCACGTCCAAAGGAAAGACATAGGCGCGCATCTCCGGCGTATGTTCGAAGAGCGCGACCAGGGCCGCGGAGACTTCGCCGGCAGTCGCCGCCGCAATCTGCGGATCTCGCGTACCAGTCGCCGCGGCGAGCGCCGGGGCAGTGTACAGCGGGACCGCGATTCGTTCGTTGACGGCCTGCGTGCCGTCGATGCGGAACAACGCGCTGCCGGTGGAAAATCGCTGGGCCGCGTGCTCCAGCGTAGCGCAAAGCTCATCGGGGTCGGGCGCGATTCGCAGGCGGCGAACGGCCTGGTTCAACTGCTCGGCGAGTTCACGGCAGGCCACGCCAAGCGAGCTCTCGAACAGCGATTCGAGTTCGTCGGAGATTTGGGAAACACGTTCTTCCAGAACTTGGCGGGGGCCGCGCGGCATCCTATTCGTATTTTAGCAGGCGTCAGGTCGTCGACCGCTTGCTTTCGACATAGATCATTTCGATAACGCCATGGCCCATATTGCGCGTGATGCGCCGCGCCGCCGGCAGCCACCGCGTCTCGCCGGACTTCAACTCCAGATCCTCTAGTTTGCCATCGGGCGCGGTGAATCGCAGACGGCACTCCGTGAGGCAAATCAAGACGCCGGCACGATCGTCGTGCGTCGGCACTGCCTCTCCCGCGGCGAGTTTGAAGCGCAGGACGCGCGTGCGGTTGTTGTCCGAATCCACTGTGACATGCGTGAACCCGACGTACATCACGTCGCGAACCACGTCGTCCTGCGAAATGATATCCGGCGGAAACGGCCTCATCGGCCGCACTCGATCCCGCGGGATTTGCCCCGCGGCCGGCATCGCCGCCAGCAACAAGGGAAGAAAGGCGAAATATGGCTTCATATGCCCTACCTCGCCTGCCAGTCTACACCTTCAGAGCGGCTTGCAGCGCTTCCAGAATCAGCGCCACATTTTCCGCCGTCGAGCTGTACCCCATGGTGCCAATGCGGAAGACCTTGCCGGCCAGCGGACCGAAGCCGCCCGCGATTTCCATGCTGTACTTCTCGAGCAGGAATTGCCGCACCTTGGCGTCGTCCACGCCCTCGGGAATGCGCGGCGTATTCAGCGTCCACAGCCGGTGGCCTTCGGGCACCAGCATGCTGAGTCCCATCGCTTCGATGCCCTTCACGAACGCTTCGTGATTCGCCCTGTGCCGCGCCCAACGTGCTTCGAGCCCTTCCTCGGCGACAATCGCGAGTCCTTCCCGCACAGCGTAGAACATCGTGGCCGACGCGGTGTGATGATACTTGTGCCCCATATAGAAAGTTTCGAGCTGCAGCAGATCCAGATAGAAGGAATGCACCGGCGACTTGCGCACCTTCAACCGCTCCAGCGCGCGCGGCGACACCGTCATCGGCGACAATCCCGGAGGGCAGCCGAGCCCCTTCTGCGAGCAGCTATACGCGATGTCGATGCCGTTCTCATCCACCATCACCGGCATTCCGCCCAGCGACGTGACGCAGTCCGCTATCGTCAGCGCATCCACTTGATGCGCCGCTTCGCAGATCGCCTTGCCCTGGTTGTACATCCCGGTCGAAGTCTCCGCCTGCACGAACGCGACCACGCGCGGACGCTCGCGGCGGATGAATTCGCGCGCCTCCTGCTGGTCATACGGCTCGCCCCACCCCTTGCTCAACCGCACCACTTCCGCGCCCTGACGCCGCGCGATCTCGCCGATGCGATCTCCGAAAAATCCATTCGTGAAGAGCGCGAACTTCTCGCCCGGTTCGATCGCGTTGGCCACCGCCGTCTCCATTCCCGATGTCCCGGTGCCCGAGATCGCGATATTGAATTGGTTCGCCGTGGAGTACGCGTACCCCAGCAGACTTCGCACCTCTTCCACCACCTGAAAAAAGTACGGGTCCAGGTGCCCGACCACCGGCTGCGACATCGCCTGATAGACGCGCGGAGCGACCATGCTGGGTCCGGGTCCGAAGAGAAGGCGCTGCGGCGCCTGAAGTGGTGCGTAGGTTTGCGGCATAAAGAGCTAGTGTAACCCCGAGGCAGTCGCGCTAAACTCAGCCTGAGTTAAACTCAGCCTGATGCGTTGCTCTCTCCTATTACTGTCGTTGCTCGCCCTGCCCGCATTTCCGCAGACCTCAGGCCTCGATGCCGACCGTCTCAAGCTGATCCGACCGCGCCTTCAGGAACTGGTGGAGAAGCAGACCATTCCCGGCGCCGTCGCGCTCGTCGCGCGCCACGGTAAGATCGCCACGCTGGAAGCCGCCGGCTGGCGCGATGTCGAAGCCAGGAAACCGATGACCACCGACTCGATTTTCCAGATCATGTCGATGACCAAGAACTTCACCGGCGTCGCGATCATGATGCTGGTTGAAGAGGGCAAGCTCGAGCTACGCCGCCCCGTGTCGGACTACCTCCCTGAGTTCGCCAACCAGATGATGGTGGTCGAAAAGCACCCGGCGAATAGTCCGCAGACGCTGCACGCGCCCGCACACGCGCCGACCGTCGCACAGCTTATGGCGCACACCTCGGGACTCGCCGGCGATCCCGATGGCGAGTTCGCGGATAACCCGCGCACGCTGCGCGCTCCCCTCGCCGACGCCGTGCGCTTTTACGGCAAGCAGCACCTGCAGTTCGAGCCCGGCACGCGCTGGCGCTACAGCAACATGGGGATCGCCGCGCTCGGCCGCATCATCGAAGTCGTATCGGGCGACGACTACGTGCACTTCATCGAGACGCGCATCCTCAATCCGCTCGGCATGAAGGACACGTTCTTCTTCCCGCCCGATGCGAAAAAGGATAAGATCGCGCTGGTCTACCGCCACACCGGTGGAAAGCTGGTGCGCTCGGGCGATGAGATCCTGGCGGGCGACGCCGCGAAGTATCGCGCGGGCGCGAAATATCCGGCGCCGGAATTCGGCCTCTACTCCACCGCACCCGATCTTTTCAACTTTTATCAGATGCTGCTTGATGGCGGCGTCTTTAAGGGCAAGCGCTATCTCTCGCGCCAGTCCGTCGACACGATGACGCGTGTTTTCACTCCGGACGTAACGCCCTCCGGCTGGCTCGGCGGGACGGGGTACGGGCTGACGTTCGAGATCGTCAACAAGCCCGAGGGCACGCTCCTGCTGCATACCCCCGGCACGTTCGGCCACGGCGGCGCATTCGGCACCGAAGGCTGGATCGATCCGTACAACGATTTGATTCGCATCTCGCTCGTGCAGCTTTCCGATGGCACGGGCACGCACGCCCGATCCGTCGTGATGCAGATCGGCGAGGCAGCGGTCGAGAAGTAGGCAATTTGATGCGCTGACCGTGTCTGGGAAGATCGAGGCGTCAGTCGGAGCCGCGACGGTTACGGAGGGGTGGTCGCGCTATTCGGCGGCGACCACCGCTCCGTTACCGTCGGGGCTCGGATAATCAGGTCTTCTTCGAAGGAACGGACGCGCCGTTCACAGTGCTACTCCGCGCGCAAGGCCGTCATCGGGTCCACCTTGCTCGCACTCCATGCCGGGATCGCGCACGCAATTCCCGCGACCGCGCTGAGCAGCAGTGCGCCGCCGAGCAGAATCATCGGATCGCGCGAATTCCCACTGGCCCATTTCGCGAGCACTGTGTTCAACGCGAGCGTCAACGCGAGACCCACCGCGATTCCGCTGCCGACGCTAGCCACGGTCGATGCGAACACGATGTGCAGCACGTGCCCCCGCGGCGCTCCCAACGCCATGCGAATTCCGAATTCGTTCGTCCGCTGCGCCACTGTGTAAGCGACCACGCTGTATAGGCCGACCGCCGCCAGCGCCAGCGCCAACACGCCGAAGACGCCGAAGATCCACGCCGCCAGGTGCTCCTGCTGCCACTCGCGGGTGTTCGAGATCCACTCCTCGAGATCGTCCGTGTTGCCGTAACTCGATTGATCCGGATTGACCTTCACCAATTGCGCCCGCACCGCGCGCAGCAGCGTGAGCGGCGGCGCTTCCGACCGCACCAGAATCTGCGTCCCCATCCACATGTTCAATGTAAACGGCACATAGATTGCCGGCTGGATTGGCTTCTCGAGACCGTCGTTACGCGCGTCGCCGACAATGCCCGCGATGGGCAGCCATGAGTCTGCAATATTCGGCGCGGAGAGGACCACCGGCGGACGTTCCCCGAAGCCCGGCACTTTGACCGAGTGCCCAATCGCATCGCCATTCGGAAAATAACGCTGCGCCATCGTCCGATTGATCACCGCGACGTGAGCACCGTTGCGCGTCTCCGCTTCGCTCCATACCCGCCCTTCGAGCAGTGGTATGCGCAGCGTCGCGAAGTATTGCGGACTCACCAGATTGACCGAGGCCGTCTGCTGTTCCGCCCCGGGTTTGCCGAGGATTTCAAACCGCATATCCGATCCGTTCCGCGGCGGCGTCGCATTGCCCGAGATCGCCGTCATCGTCACGCCCGGCGTCTCCGCCACCTTCGCCCGCAGCAGCTCGAAATATTGCGCGCGCGCCGCCCATGTCGTGTACTGATTCTCGTGGAGCGGAATTCCGACCGACATCGCGTGATGCGGATCGTAGCCGAGCGGCGTGTGGATCAGGCGCAAGAAGCCGCTCGTTGCCGAGCCGGCGGCAGCCAGCAGCACCAGCGTAAGCGCGATCTGGCCCGCGATCAGCGCGTTGTGCGCGCGGCGCGAGCGAACGCTGCCCGCCACGCGGCGCGCGCTCGATACCATGATCTGCCCCACCTGCGTCCGCGCCATTTGCAGCGCCGGCCACAGACCGAACAGCACCGCCGTGAGCAGCGCCACCGCTCCGCTGAAGAACAGCACCGGGAGATTGATGCGGATCACCACCTCCGGCGCGAACGCAAAACGCGGCAATACCGCCCGAATCCCCGCCAGAATTCCGTACGACGCCAACACGCCGAGTATCACGCCGATCGCTGCCAGCAGGACCGATTCCGTCAGTAACTGCCGCATGATCCGCCGACCGTGCGCGCCCACCGCGGCGCGTACGGCGAACTCGTGCTGCCTCGCGGTGCCCTGTGCCAGCAGCAGAATCGACACGTTTCCGCACCCGATCGCGAGCAGCAGGCCGACCGCGCCGAACAGCAGATACAACGTGCCGCTCATGTCGCGAACCACCCAGGCGTTCAGGTCCTCCACCTGCATTCGAAAGTGCTCGGGGAATTGCTTCGGCGAGTCTTTGGCGAACTGCTCCAGCAGCGGTTGCAGCGCGGAATCCACCGCCTGATGAGTCACGCCGGGACGCAGCCGGAAATCGACAATACACCTCTGCACGGGATTCGGCGCGAGCTTCAGCGGCAAATAAACATCGGCGCTGTACCAAGTGAATCGCGGCGCGGCAACACCGATAATCGTGTAGTTCTTGCGATCGAGTTGCAGCATTCTTCCAACCGCCCCGGGATCGCCAAGATATCGCTTCTGCCAGAACTTGTAGGAAAGCAGCACCACGGGCTGCGGCTCCTGGCGATCGATTGCGTCCGACCGCGCAATTCCCCGCCCCAGTACCGGCGGCACACCGAGGTCATCGAAGCCGTTCGAGATCAGCCCAATTGCGTTCACGTTTTCCGGAAGGTCGCTGCCTGTGAGGAGCATGGAGTGGAAGTCCATCGCCAGCATGCTCTCGATTTGAGGCATCTTCCGCAGCACCTGCACCTGCTCGGGGTTCAGACTGACGTCCCTCACATCTCCCGATTTGGTGCGCACCGTTAACCGCACGATCCGGTCGGCATCGGGATAAGGATAAGGGTTGATGAGCGCGGCGTAGATCACGCTGAAAACGGCTGTCGTCGCGCCGATGCCAAGTGCCAGCGAGATCACCGCGGTCAGGGTGAAGCCCGGGTGCTTTAGGAGTTGCCGGATCGAAAAACGAAGATCGTGGATCAACGCCCGGATTCTATCACGCGCTCCAGGTCAGGGTGCCTTTGCGTACAGCGTGATCGGGCCGTAGAGCGGGCGCCGTCCCCATCGATTCTCAAGTCGATTGCGCCAGCCGGTCGGAACCATCACCGGAGATCTGGTCGGCGTCACGCCGGACTTTTGTGTTTCGCCCGATGGCAGCTCCGTCTGCTATTCGCTGCTTTAGTTTAGGGCTTGGGTCTCGCAGATTCACACGATCGAGTGGAATCCCCAGGAAGCTTCGACCGTGCTCTTTTAAACCAAACTGCTCGCAACTTGGTTTTGCAGTTCGCGAAG
>JAOAPT010000748.1 GCA_025463045.1 Candidatus Solibacter sp. | reverse complement strand
CCGTCCGCTGATCTTCGGCATCGGCATGATCGCGCTCGGCTGGGCGACGGGCGGCGGCGCCGCGCAGATTCTCTTCAGCATCTTCGGCGAGATCGTGTTCAACCGCGGTCCGGCCGGGATCGGCCTGATCTGGGGCTGCGCTGGACTCGGCCTGCTCGCCGGCGGCGCCGCCGCGTATAAACTTGGTCCGCAGCTCAGCTTCGTCAACTACAAACGCGCCATCGTGCTCTGCTACATCGTGCACGGCGGGTCTTACGTGATCTTCAGTCAGATGCGCAGCTTTGCGCTGTCGCTCGTCTTCATCGCGCTCTCGCGCGCCGCGGTCGGGACGAGCAGCGTGCTCAACATGTCGCAGCTCATGCGCCACGTGGCCGACAACTACCGCGGCCGCGTCTTCTCCACCATCGAATCCGCCCAGTGGAGCATGATGATGGTCTCGATGATGCTCGCCGGAATCGCGTCGCAGCATTGGGACCCGCGCACCATCGGCGCGATCGCCGGAGCGCTGAGTTCGACGACCGCGATATTCTGGGGCTGGGCTCACGTCACCGGCCGCCTGCCTGAACCGGCGCGCGAAGGCATGGAGTCCGAGGAGATCGAAGTTCATGGCGAGCCCACAGTCTGAATCCTCCCTCCCGGGAGCCACGCTCAAGGGAAAGATCGTTCTGGTGACCGGAGGGGCCAAGCGCATCGGCCGCGGCATCGCCCTGCGGCTCGCGCAGGAAGGCGCGCGCGTCGCCATCCACTACAACCGGTCCGAGGCCGAGGCGCGCCGTACCGCGGAAGAGTGTGGAGGCGCCGAACTCTTCCGCGCCAACCTCGAGAGCGTTCCGGAAATCCAGCAGATGTTCGCCGATGTCGAGCAGCGCCTCGGACGGCTCGATGGCCTGGTCAACAACGCGGCGCGCTTCACCCGCTTCGATCCACTGGCGATTACGGAGAAGGATTGGGACTTCATCCATTCCGTCAACCTGAAGGCCGTCTTCTTCTGCTGCCAGCAGGCGGCGCGCATCATGCAGAAACAGGACGAGGGCCGCATCGTCAACATCAGTTCGCTCGGTGGAATTCGCCCGTGGGCGGAGCACGCACACTACTGCGCGTCGAAAGCCGGCGTCATTCACCTCACCCGCGCGCTCGCCAAAGCCTTCGCTCCGCGGACTACGGTGAATTCCGTCGCGCCCGGCGTGATTCCCTTCGACGATATCGATGAGCGCGGGAAGCGTATGATCGAGAACACCCCCGCAGGTCGCGGTGGTACTCCTGCGGAAGTTGCCGACGCCGTCGTTTTCTTCCTGAAATCGTCGAATTTCGTTACCGGACAAATACTTGCCGTCGATGGCGGGCTAAGCCAAAGATAGGCTAAGATAGGCTCCCAAACATTGACGCTGTCATGAGCGGGCGGTACACTCTGTAGGTTAACGCCCGGCCCGGGGACCGGAGTGTAAGAAAAATGATCCAGTTTCCCTCGATTTTCCGAGTATACAAAGTGGAGGACTCTTTAACAGACTTATGACTCGAATAACTGCACTACTGGCTGCGGCCCTGCTGGCGTGCGTCGTCGCGCCCGCCGCGACTATCCCGACTACCGTCACGGTGAATGCTACTGCCACATTTAACGCACTTTCATCGGGCTTCAATATCACCGGCACCACCAGCATGACTGGCGGCATCGGGAACGGCACCCTGGCGAGCAGCGTTTCTCTGAGCTCCCTTGTCGGTACCAACGCAGTCGCGGATTACACCATCACTTTGGCCTCCGGCGGCACTTTGACCGGGAAACTTTCGGTTCCGGTATCAGTTCTGACCGGCGGCGCGACATCTTCAGCGAGCGTGACGATGACCGTCACCGGCGGCACCGGGACGTACAGCGGCGCGACGAGTGGCACCACCCCGATCACTCTCACCGGTAACGTTAGCGGCGATATCACTGCCGGCTTCAAGCTAACCAACTTCACCGGAAGCGGCACCATTACGACGGGCGGAGCGCCGGGCGTCACACCGCCAACGATCACGGCCGTCCAGGACGCTGCCAGCAACACACTGGGTATCGCTCAGGGCAGCATCTTCATCGTCAAGGGCTCGACCCTGTCGGCTAGCGGGTTCACTCAGTTCGCCCCGCCCCGTCCTACCACCTCGGGCGGCGTCAAGGTGACCTTCACCCCGACCACCGGCGGCACGGGCACAGACGCTATCCTGGTCTACCTCTACAATCAGAGCGGCGTTAACCAGATCGCCGGCATCCTGCCTTCGACTGTCGCGGTCGGCACCTACAACGTGACCGTCACCAACGGCACGGCGGTGAGCGCTCCGTTCTCCGCCCAGGTAGTGGCCAACAAGGTCGCTCTCTTCACGCAGGATTCCACTGGCACAGGCCTCGCCTCGGTGCAGAATTACATCTCCGCCAGCGTCGTGGATCTCAATCGCCTGACCACCGGAACGGTCAGTGGCACCACAATTTCTCCGGCTAAGCCCGGGCAGCCTGTGATCGCATACGGCACCGGCCTCGGGGCCTACGCCGCGGGCGACAACAGCGCCTCGCCGGTCTTCGACTTCCGCAGCAGCCTTACAATTCAGGCCGTCGTCGGCGGTGTCACCATCCCGGTCGATTACGCCGGCCGCGCCGGTTACGCTGGAGAAGACCAGATCAACTTCACCCTACCCGCCAACATCCCGACCGGCTGCGCGGTATCGCTGCAGATCTCGGTGAACGGCAAACTTAGCCCGGCCACGTCGATTTCCATCGCGCCCAACGCGGGTGCGAACGCATGCGTGATCCCCGGCTACACCACTTCACAGTTGCAGA
>JAOAPT010000746.1 GCA_025463045.1 Candidatus Solibacter sp. | reverse complement strand
GCGATCTTCAATAAGCAGTTGCTGGCGATGTAATCGGCGCTCACCCCCAGTCAGAGCCGCGACCGTAAGGGAGCGGTGGTCGCCGAACCTCTGATAGGACTCGGTTCTTCATCGCCTTTGGGGGCCCCAGGCCCATGGGACTCCTTACATCGGCGTTCAAGACCACACCCTAGCTAGTCAAGGGAGCGCCGAGCGCACCTCAGTGAGTAGTGCTCCCTGACTCGCACGCCTCTGACGGCGTGTAATCTTCAACGGAGCGCCGAGCCGCGCTCGCGAGAGCGCATGCCAGACGATAGCGCTCCCCTGAAAAATGACGCGCCTAAAAGCAATCGTGCATTTTCATCCCTGGTTGCGCCCCCGATCGGGCCATGGAGAACTCCGTTGAAGAACGCACCGCAAACAGAGCCGCGACCGTAAGGGAGCGGTGGTCCTGTTCGGCGACCACCGCTCCCTCACGGTCGCGGCTCCGATTGGGGATCGATTCTTGGCGGGCCTCAGGCCCATGGGACTCCCTAACGGTCGCGGCTCCGATTGGAAACTTTAGAAGTGAATCTTCGCGCCGAGCTGAATCTTGCGCGAGCTGCTGGTCGTCGAATTTCGAATGCGTCCGAAGATGGAGCTCGTGATATCGGTCGTCGGCGCGTTGAACGACACGGAGTTCGTCAAGTTGGTCGCATCGCCGCGGAATTCGAGCTTCACCCGCTCCGTGACCGCGACGCGCTTCAACAGCGACGCATCCATCTCGAAGTAGTGCGGTCCGACGAAGTAGTTGCGGCCCGTGTTGCCGAACTGCCCGGCGCCCGGAGCGGAGAACTTCGCGCGTTCCGCCGCGTCGAAGAACCAGATCAGGCCCGAGGTCGGCTCGAGGAACGGCGTGCCGTCGCCGCGACCGCAGCCGCTGCAATTCGCCGTTGATTGGTTCACGTTGCTGACCGTGTTGGTGCCCGCGAAGGCGGTGAACGGACGTCCGCTGGTGACGCGGCCGTAGCCCGTCACTTCCCAGCCGCCGAGGATGCGGTCCAACAGGCCGGAAGCGTTCGTCATCCAGTGCTTGCCCTTGCCGAACGGCAGCTCGGCCACGAAGTTCCACTGGAAAACATGGCGGCGGTCGAAATCGGCGGGCGCGTAGTTCAGGCGGCGATTGTTAATGTCGAATGGCGTGTCGGCGGCAGTGGAGGCGTTGCCGGTGCCCACCACGGTGAGCGTCGGGTCGAACGAGCGCGTGTCCAACGCCTTCGACAAGGTGTACGCCAGGTTGAACGAGATGCCGTTCGAGAAGCGGCGCGTCAACTGCGCTTCGAGCGCGTGATACGTCGAGAAGTCATTCGAGTCCAGAACGTTCAAACTCTGGTACTGAGGATACGGAATGAAGAAGAAGGGCTGGCCGGTGGAGAGCTGCGTCACCGACTGGCCGTTCTGCAGGCGGGTGGCCAGCGAAGACGCGAGCGCACCGACCGAGTTCAAGCTGAGGTTCGAAGCGAACAGGCGGCGGATCATCGCCGATGCGGTCTCCCCCGCGTTGATGCGGGTATCGGCCTTCAGGACGCTGTTGAGCAGAGCGGATTCGCCGCCCGCCTTCACGGTGTTGAATGCGTCCAGGAAGCCGTTGGTGTAGATCTGATCCTGGTTGACGTTGTACGCGCCCAGCAGGTGGTAGGCACGGCGGCCGATGTACGCGATATCGACGATCGTGTTGCGCGCCACCTGGCGCTGGATGTTGAACGCCCATTGATGCGTGCGCGGCGTTTTGATGTTGGGGTCGACCACAGTGTTGGAACCGGTGGAGAAAGCGGCGGGCTGCAGCAGCGTGCTCGGCGCTGTGGTAGGCGGATTGAGCGCCGGCAGATTGGCCAGGCGTCCGCCGTTCTGACCGAAGTCGGTATTGATGGCCGCGAAGGCGGCGCCCGGGAGGTTGCTCAGAATCGTGGAGGCGATGACGAAGGTATTGATGCGATCGTAGGCGATGCGATAGTTACCGCGAATCGAGGTCTTGCCCGTCTTGAACGGATCCCACGCGAAACCGAGCGACGGTCCGATGTTGCCGAGCTGATTCTTGAAAAGATCGCCGTGTACCCATTTGACGGTGTTGCTGGGAGCGCCGCCGGCGACGATCGGCTGATTCGGCACAAGGATGTTGTTGTCCGGCGTTGTCGGCGAGAGGCGGATTTCGTAGCGAAGGCCGATATCGATGGTCAGGTTCGGCTTCACCTTCCACGTGTCTTGCGCATAAAATTCGTACTCGGGATAGCGCGTGTCGAAGAGGAAGGTGCCCTTCGTCCACTGGTCGTTCTTGTTGACCAAGCCGCGATCGATCTGGCCGACGCGCCCCAGCAGGAAGTTGATGTTGCTCTGGAAAATGCCTCGGTCGAACGCCGTGTTGAGATCGGCGGGCAGGCCGAAGGTGGTCGGGTCCACGGTGTTGATGCTGGTCGAGAAGTTGACTTCCTCGGCAGCATTCAAGCCGGCGACCGAGCCGCGGATATCTTCCTCACGCACGCGGCGCAGATTCGTGCCGAACTTGAACGCGTGCGAGCCGCGCATGTATGCGAAGTTGTCGGCGATCTGCCATGTGCTGACCACGCGCGAGTTGCCGAAGTAATACTGCGCGGTCGTGTCCACCGGCGTGCCGGTGAAGGAAACCTTGTCGATCGACTCGGGTTGTCCGAAGATCGGATCGTAGCGATTCTGCCCGACCACGAATTCATTCGTCATCGAGGCCGTCGGAGTGAAGCGCCAGTTGATCGCGAAGTTGCGCGGATTGCGCAGCGTGTTCACCTGGCAGACGCCGCCGGGGAAGATCGGCTGGCCGCCGTTGACGACGTCGCAGAGACTGTTGTCCGTACCCCACGCGACGCGCCCGAATACCGTGTTTTTCGAGCCGATCACCTGATCGATCTTGATCGTCTGATCGTGCTGCCTTTCGGAGGCCTGGGCGCTGAACGTGAATCCCGCGGTGTTCAAACCGTCGCCGACCGCGAAGTTGTTGGGCAGCGGCTGGTTCTTGATTTCGGCCGCCACCGTCGGGTCGAGCCCGAGGTGCTGCGGATCGTTCGTCGCCACATTGTACGTGCCGATGCTCAGGCCGGGCAGGGGATTGCCGGCCGCGTCCACGGAAGCGCCGGGTGCTCCGGCGGGCAGATTTCGGCCGCCCTTCACGTAGCGGAGAACGCCTGTTCGCGCGGTTGCCGTGTACACCGTGCGCGACGTGCCGCGGCTGGAGCGCGCATGCAGACCCTGATACTCGAAGAAGAAGAAGGTCTTGTTCTTGATTACCGGGCCGCCGACGCCGCCGCCCCAGATGTTCTGCTGAAGCTGAGTCTTGTTGATGCCGTCGATGTTGTTCTCCCACTCGTTCGCGTTGAGCCGCGGAGTGCGGTAGAACCAGAATCCATCGCCGTGGAAATTGTTGGTGCCGGAGCGCGTGATCATCGCCACCTGGCCCCCGCTGTTGCGTCCCGTTTCGGCGGTGTTGTTGCCGGTCAGGATGCGCATCTCGTCCATCATGTCCGGGTTCACGCGGAAGCTCGTCGTATTCGAGCCGCCCTGGCTGGAATCGTTGACGTCGATTCCGTCGAGCGTGTAGTTCCACGCGCGATCGCGCGCGCCGTGCACCATGATGCCGCCGCCGGTCGGCGATCCCGACACGACGCCCGGCTGCGTGACCACGAGATCCAACGGATTGCGTCCGCGCGATCCCACGATCGGCAGATCCTTCACCTGCGCTCCCGAAATCAGGTTGCCGTAATTACCGGACGTGCTGGTCTGCACGGCTTCCGCCTGCGACAGCACTTCCACGGTATCCACCAGAGTGCCAACGTCAAGCTTCACGTTGATCGTTGTAGGCTGGCCGATGCTGACCACATTGCCCTTTGAGCTGAACTTGCGGAAACCACTGGCCTCCACGTCGAGTGTGTAGCTGCCCGTCTGCACGGCTTCGAACGCGTACGCGCCGGAAGCGGCGGTCTTCGTGTCGAAGGTCACCCGCGTGCCTTCATTCACCAATTTGACGGTAGCGTTAGGCACCACGGCCCCGCTCGAATCCTCGACAGTCCCCAGGACGCGCGAAGTCGTGCCCTGTCCGAATGCCGATGCGCATGCGCACACGAAGAGCGCGAAGGAAAGTAAGCCTCTAAGACCCATATGGGTCGAAGGATATCAAATGTGTTACTCCCGCGTAAAGTCGACCGTACGGTATCCTGGTGACGGATCCGCGTCCAGACCCGAGACATTGAGGTGTCCCCTTGCTCCGCACGCTCGTTCTGATCGCACTCTCCACGCTCGCCGCTCACGCGCAGTCCGCCACTTTCCGATGGATACACCAGATCGGAGGATCCGCAGGGCAGGCGATCGCCGGCCTCGCTACCGACCCGCAGGGGAACATTTATATCGCGGGCAACACGAGCTCACTCGATTTCCCGGTGCGCGGCGCCGTCCAGCCGCAACCAGGAGGATCGGGACTATTTCGCGTGGACGGCAGGAGCGCGACCTGGGAGAACCTGTACCAGGCCGGTGCGATCGCGGCATATGCGGTCGCGGCCGATCCGCGGGATGGGAATCGAATTTTCGCGGGCACCGCGAACTCCGTTGTGCTCTCGCGTGATCGGGGCGCCACGTGGGCGACGGTTGTGACGCCCGGAGTGCGCATCAACGCGCTCACGATCGATCCCACCGACAGCCGGGTGGTATACGCGTCCACGGCGGGCAACGGGCTGCTCAAATCCACCGATGGGGGCGTCGGTTGGTCGGCGATCAATAGCGGGATTCCCGCCGATGAAAAGTTCAATCGCTACGCGTTCGGGGTGTGGGTCGATCCGAATCATCCCTCCGTTTTGTTCGCGTCGATCTTTCTGAGCGGGTTACTGCGCTCGAGCGACGGAGGCGCATCCTGGGTTGCGCTCTCCGCGCCAGGGCTGCCCGGGCAGGCTGTCGACCTCGCGTTCGACCCGTTTCGCGCCGATACGCTTTACTTGTCCAATGGCCGCGGTTCGGCAATCAGTTCGGACAGCGGGTCTACGTGGACTCCGCTGGCGCTCGTCGACGCCGGCCCGCGGCAGCCGACGCGAATTCTGCCGGATCCCAAGCGCGAAGGGGTCCTCTACGCCTCATCGGATGCGGCGTTCTGGCAGTGTACGGACCGCGGCGCTTCCTGGACGTTGAAGTCGCAAGCCCTGTGCTCTGGTCTCACGTTGGACCGGGCCGCCGGCGCGATCTACGCCATCATGGACAATCGGCTGGTAATCACCACCGACGGTTTCGACACCACTACCGTGATCGGTCCCGGCGCACTCACCTATCAGGCAGCGATATCGGCGTCCGGCGGACATCTTTATGTTGCGGCTCAGGGACAGACGGATGTCTTCGTCGTTAAGCTGGATCCGCAGGGCAATACCGTGTTTGCGACATACTTCGGCGGCAGCGGAATGGATCTTGCGCGCGCCATGGCCGTCGATTCGGCCGGGAACGTGTACGTCACCGGCATCACGCAGTCGTTTGATTTTCCGGTTACGCGTGGGGCGTATGCAGCGGTTGCCCCCGCGTTCCTGTTTAAGTTGAACCCGGATGGTTCGCTCGCATTTTCGACTGGGTTCTCCGGTGGAACGCCGAACGCAGTCGCAGTGGACGCCGCGGGGCGCGCGTTTGTGGCGGGCGTGTCGTACGGCGATTTGCCGGTCACGAGCGGCGCGTATCAGACGAAGTTCCTGTTTACATCTTGCGGGCCGGGCTGCCAATTCCAACCGCGGCCCTCCAACGGATTCCTCACGACGTTCGACGCGTCCGGTGCTTCGCTGGTCTTCTCGACATACTTCGGAAGCGAGACCGAAGTGGCCGCCGCCGTCGTCGTGCTTCCGGATGGCACTCCCGTACTTTCCGGAAATCGCAGCCTCTACCACTTCGATGCTGCCGGGTCATCGCTTCTCCGCAGCATCGTATTCGCGACCACGGTGCGTACGCTTTCAGTCGACGGGAAAGGCAATCTGCTGGCGGCCGGCACCACGCAGGACCCGGGCTTTCGCACTACGCCGGGCGCTTTTCAGACCACGCCTCCCGTACTTCCCTCACTCGCCGGCGAGCGTGGCCAAGGCGGCTCGGGCGACACCTTTGTGACCCGCTTGGATGCGGACCTCAATATCTTGAATTCCACCCTGCTCGGAGGCGAGAACTCGGAAGAAGCGCTCGGTGTAGCGGCCGCACCCAACGGCAACATCGTCGTCGGCGGGTCCACTTACTCCAAGGCATTTCCTTCGCGGGGGCTCGCGCAGGGGTCCTTTTCCCCGACGACCGGCTTCGTTTCGCAGTTCACGCCAGACCTCTCCGGCCTTGTCTTTTCGACGTTCACAGGGGACGCGCGCCCCTTCTTTGTCCGATCCGTCGCCGTAATGTCCGATGGCGCCGTAATCTTCGCGGGTTCGACCGCGCAGGCGCCGTACTTCAGTTACGACGCGCTTTATCCGAACCCTGAAGTCCAGGCCTTCGTAGTGCGTGTGGAATCCGTCGTCAACGCCGTCCCGCGCATCGACAGTGTGGTCAACGCCGCGAGCCTGCTGGGCACGCCGCTCTCCCCCGGGGAGACTTTTCAGGTTCGCGGCGACGGCTTCTCCGGGGACGCGACGCTCTACCTGAACGGCGACCTGCTCGACGTTCAGGGACGCGATCGCACGTCACTTACCGCGACCGTGCCCGCCGCCTTCCGCGGGCAAGCCGCGACGCTCGAGGTCCGCTCGCCGGCCGGCAGCGCCACGATTCTCGTAGCGGGGGCGACGGCATCGCCGGGCGTCTTTTCGCGCGACGGATCGGGCGTCGGGCAAGGCTACATTTTGAATAAGGATGGGTCGCCGAACTCGCCCGCGAATCCCGCGAAGGAGGGCGAACCGATTACGATCTTTGCGACCGGCGTCGGTTCGATGACTTTCGATCAAAGCTATGCCGTCACCGACGCTGTGGTCGACGTGCGCGTCGATGGCTTCTCGGCTGCCGGTATCGTAGCGATCCTCGGCCCTGTTGCGGGACTTCCCGGTGACGTCTACCAGATCTCCGTCTTCGTCCCGCGCCCAGCCGATTTTGCCGCCTCCAACCCCTACCTTACTGGTTTCGTGATGCCGGCTCAGGTTGCCGTCAACCTCATCGTGAACGGCGCCGTCAGCCAGGCAGGCATCGCGCTATCGGTGGGCCACTGATGGGCCACCGACGGCAGGCCGGCGTTCTCATTGTGGTTGGCACCGCGTTGTCTTATGATGACTGAAACAATGAGCGGATATGAATAACTCCCCGCGCGGCGCCGCTGCTGCCTTCATGCTCGCGGCCGCCGCCCTTTTCGGTCAGACCGCGCCTCCGGCCGCACCCGCTCCGCAGCCCCCCAAGACTTCCGCTGAGATGACTACCCGCGATGAGCCTGCGATGTTTAAGGCGCGCGTCAACCTGGTCTCTGTTCCCGTTGTGGTCCGCGATAAAGCGGGCAATGCCATCGGCAATCTCAAGCAGGAAGACTTCCAACTCAGCGACAAGGGTAAACCGCAGTACATCGCGCGCTTCAGCATGGAAACCGCCGCCGGGCGCCTCAGCAAAGCCACCGGACGGGCGGCGAATGCGAAGCCCGGTGATCCCGCTCCTTCGAGCGATCTTCCGGACGCTTTCACCGCTTACGTCTTCGATGACGTGCATCTGGTGTTCGGAGATCTTGCGCACGCACGCGATGCCGCAGGACACCGGATCGACAAGATGGCGCGAACGGATCGGATCGCCATCTTTACCACTTCCGGGCAAAACGTCCTCGATTTCACCGACGATCGGGATGCACTGCACGCGGCACTCGCCAAACTGCGCCCCGCTCCCCTTTCGGGCGCCGGTACGCGCAAGTGCCCGAACATGTCGTATTACATGGCGGACATGTTCATTAATAAACGAGATTCGCAGGTGATCCTCGCCGCCACGCTGGACGCGCGCAACTGCGCCATGATCGACGACATGACGTCGGCACGGAGCGTGGCCGAGATGGCCGCCCAGCAGGAAATCAACATGGGCGACCACGAGACGCGTGTCACGTTGAGCGTCCTCAAGGACGTGGTGCGGCGCATGGCCGCCATGCCGGGACAGCGCAGCGTAATTGTCGTCTCCCCCGGATTTATCACGCTCTCCGAACATTCCACCGATAAGACCGAAGTGATGGATCGGGCGATCCGCGCGAACGTGTTGATCAACGCGCTTGATGCGCGCGGCCTCTACACGGACGTTCCCGATATTACCCGCGGCGGCACCAATCAGCAGACTTCCATCGTGCTCACCCAGATGGATCGCGAGTCGGCGCGCGCGCAGGCCGACGTGCTTGGCGAACTGGCGTCGGGCACCGGCGGTTCGTTCTTCCAGAACAACAACGACCTCGACGCCGGATTCCTCCGCCTGGCCGCCGCGCCCGAGTATTATTATCTGCTCGCTTTCTCTCCGCAGAATTTGAAAATGGATGGCAGCTTCCACAATCTCAAGGTCACACTCAAAGCTCTGAAAGACGTCAACATCACGGCGCGCCGCGGCTACTACGCTCCCAAGCACCTGGAAGACGTCACCGAAACTGCGAAGCGCGAGGTGGAAGAGGCGCTCTTCTCCCGCGAGGAGATGGGCGATATCCCGGTCGAGTTACACTCGCAATTCTTCAAGACGGGCGAGGACAAAGCGCGCGTCTCGGTCATCATCAAGGTGGATGTGAAGCGCCTGAAGTTTCGCAAGGAAGAGGATCGCAATCGCAACGACCTCACTGTGGTCGCCGCCCTTTTCGATCGCAATGGCGTCTACGTCACGGGCAGCCAGAAGAAGATCGAGATGCGGCTCAAGGATGAAACGGTCGAGAAGAAACTGGATGGCGGGCTGTCGATTCGCACGAGTTTCGATGTCAAACCCGGCAACTACGCGGTCCGCCTCGTGGTCCGGGATACCGAAGGTCAACTGATGTCGGCGCAGAATGGCGTCGTCGAAATTCCGTATTGAGATGTTCGTATCGAGAGGTGTTCCCATGCAATTTCATCGACTGATGCTGGTAGGCGGCCTTCTCGCCCTTGCCGGCCTGGTGCCTGCCCAAAAGGCGCACGCGCAAACGCCGCCGACCACCATCAAGACTGAAACCCGCCTCGTGCTGGTCGACGTCGTGGTTACCAAGAAGGGGCAATATGTAGACGATCTGGAGATGAAGAATTTCAAGGTCTGGGAAGACAACAAAGAGCAGCAGCTCAAGACCTTCTCTTTCGCCGCCGACCCCAAAGGACCCGCCGACCAGAAGCGCTACATCGTGCTCTTCTTCGACAATTCCACGATGGCGATGGGCGAGCAGGCGCAGGCGCGCCAGGCCGCCGCGCGCTTCATCGAATCGAACGCGGGGCCGGACCGCTTGATGGCGATCGTCAATTTCACCGGCGCGCTAACGGTCGCGCAGAATTTCACCGACGATATCGATCGCCTCAAACAGGTCGTGAGCGGCATCAAGGTTTCGGCGATTGCGCCGGGCGCCGAGCGCGCCTCGCTCGGCCGCGGTCCGCGACTCGGCGCCGGCTCGGATTTCGGCGCGCGGAGTGTGCTGCTCGCTCTCCGCGGCATGGCAAAGAATCTCGGCGAGGTTCCCGGGCGCAAGAGCCTCATCCTGTTTACCTCCGGCTTCCCGCTGAGTAATGAGGCCCGCTCCGAGGCCAACGCCGCCGTCGACGCCTGCAACAAGGCGAACGTCGCCATCTATCCGATCGATGCGCGCGGCCTGTCGGTGGGCGGACCCAGTCTGGATTCCGACCCGCTCGGTGTGCGTCGCGGCGGGCGCGCCGCGCTCGATCTGCCTGCGATGGGCCTGCCTGCGACTGCGGGCCTTCGCGGCGCCGGGATCGCGCTCGCTGCATCGCCAGTGGTCCGCATCGCGAATTTCTTCCTCTCGGCGATGGAACCCGATCCACAGGTAGGCGGACGCACCGGTGTCGGCGGCTCGCCGGGCGGGACTCCAACGGGTAATTCCGGAGGCCCCAGCGGGGGCGGAGTCCGCGGCACGCCCGGGGGTAATACGGGCGGTAGTCCGGTGGGCAATCCCGGTGGAGTTACCGGACGCCCGACCGGCGGCACTCCCGGTAACAATCCCGGAACCACGCGCGGCACTAACAACAATAACGGTACCGGCGTGAACAACAATAATCCAAACGGCAATAACAACATCAATAACAACAACATTTACAACCGGAACAATCCGAATAACCCGAACAACCTTCCGACTCGCCTCAACATTCCGGAGTTTCCGCAGGGCGCGACGAATAATCAGCAGATCATGTACCTGCTCGCCGAGGGTACGGGAGGCTTCGTCATCGTCAACACGAACGACATGGCCGGCGGCATGAAGAAGATCGGGCAGGAGCAGAATCAGTATTACATCGTCGGCTACACGCCTCCGGATTCGGTCGAAGGAAGCTGCCACACGCTGCGCGTGAAGGTGGATCGAGGCGGCACGAGCGTGCGCTCTCGCGCCGGCTACTGCAATGTGAAATCGCGTGACGTGCTCGCGGGGAATCCGATCGAGAAGACGCTCGAAAGCCGCGCTACCGGGACTTCCGCGGGCACGATCGCGGCATCGATGCGCGCTCCGTTCTTCTATACGGGTGAGAATACGGCGCGCGTCGCGGTCGCGATGGAAATCCCTTCGGAGACGTTGAAGTTCGAGAAGGTGAAGGGGAAGATGCACTCCACCGTCAATGTGCTCGGGATCGCGTATAAACAAGATGGGACGGTCGCCGCACGCTTCAGCGACGCGGTTAAACTGGACTTCGAAAACAACAAGGAAGTGCAGGCGTTCAAGGAAAGTCCGATGCACTACGAGAACCAGTTCGACGTGGCATCCGGCAGCTACACGCTTAAGGTGGTGTTCGACTCCGGGAACGAGAGCTTCGGCAAGATGGAAACGCCGCTCATGATCAACGCCTATGACGGCACCGCCTTCGCGATCAGCGGCGTCGCCTTCAGCCAGAAGTTCATGAAGGTGAGCGAGAGCGACGCGCATCTGGATTCCGTCCTGCTCGAGGGGCGTTCGCCGCTGGTTGCCGGCGCTACTCAGTTCACACCCACCGGCATCTCGCGGTTTAAGGCGGCCGACAAGATCGGCATGTACTTTGAGGTGTACGACGCCGCGGTGGTCGCGGAAAAGCCGCCCGACGTCGCCGTACAGCTTCGCGTGCTCGATGCCAAATCGCTCGAGGTGCTGCAGGATTCCGGCAACGTGAAGATCAACAACTTCGTCCGCGCCGGCAATCCCGTGATCGCCGCCGGATTGCGCCTGCCGCTCGACAATATGAAGCCTGGCGCGTATCGCCTGGAGTTGAAGGCGCTCGACGCCGCGGGTAATTTCGCCACGCGCACTGCGGATTTCGAAGTTATCCAGTAAGTGACGGGGCAGGCGTTATGTCTGCCCTATCATTCGAATCAGGGGCGGATCCCAGATCTGCGTACCGCCCTCGATTGCCGCCAGGATGCACTGAGCGTCGGCATGCAGCCGCGCAGTATCGATGCCCTCGCACGCGGGAAGGTAGCCGCCGAGTTTGCGCAGCCCTTTGCGCAACTGGCGCGTAGCACCGGCAGTGTTCCCGCGCTCTGCGTGATACAGTCCGACGGCGAGATGAATCAGGGCTTGCAGAAATAGCCGCCGCGGACCGCGCTCGGGCGTCCAGACTTCCTCGAGCACTTCGTGGCAGACAAAGTACTGGCGGCCATTGAAGAGCGCGATACCGTGCACGACCCGCTCGTCCATCACGCACCGACGCGCGCCGGCAGTTCCTTGACGATCTCCGACACGAACGCCTTGGCATCGCCGAACAGCATCAAGGTCTTGTCCATATAGTAGAGGTCGTTATCGATGCCCGCGAAGCCGGGGCTCATCGACCGCTTGATCACCATCACCGTCCGCGCGCGATCGACATCGAGAATCGGCATTCCGTAGATCGGGCTGCTCTTGTCGGTGCGTGCCGCCGGATTCGTCACGTCGTTCGCGCCGATCACCAGCGCCACGTCGCATTGAGGAAATTCGCCGTTGATATCGTCCATCTCGATCAGCCGGTCGTATGGGATGTCGGCCTCCGCGAGCAGCACGTTCATATGCCCCGGCATGCGCCCGGCCACCGGATGGATCGCGAACTTCACGTCGATGCCGCGCTTCATCAGCGAATCGAACAGGTCGCGGATCTTGTGCTGCGCCTGCGCGACTGCCAGGCCATATCCCGGCACGATGATCACGCTCGACGACGCCTCGAGCACTGCCGCCGCCTCTTCCGCGCTCGCGCTACGATACGAGCGCTGCTCCGTCTTTGCCGCGCTCACCTGCAACTGCCCAAACGCGCCGAACAGCACGTTGGTGAACGAGCGATTCATCGCCTTGCACATGATGATCGAGAGAATCAGTCCGCTTGAGCCATCGAGTGCGCCCGCGATCACCAGCAGATGATTGTTGAGTGCGAACCCCATCGCGCATGCCGAAAGTCCCGCGTACGAATTCAAGAGCGCGATCACGGTCGGCATATCCGCGCCGCCGATCGGCAGAATCAGCAGCACGCCGAAAATCAGCGAGAGTCCCGCGAAAATCGGGAACAGGATCGTATCCGTCGGCACCATCACCAGGCGCACGCCGAGCCCCAGCGCAATCGCGAACAGCACGCCGTTGATCAGATTCTGATTCCGGTACGTGATCGGCCGCGACGGCAGAATCTCCTGCAGCTTGCCCATCGCCATCAGGCTGCCGGTAAACGTCAGAAAGCCGAGCAGCGTCTCGATCACCAGCGCGACCATCACAAACCCACGCAGTTCGGTATCGGCATGCGGCTGCCGCTGATAGAATTCCGCCGTGCCCACCAGCGCCGCCGCCAGCGCGCCGCATGCGTGCGACATCGCGGTCCGCTGCGGCACCGCCGTCATCGGCATGATGTACGCGATCGGCACGCCGACCGCCGTACCGATGAAGAACGCCGCGAGGATCCACTCCCAATTCTGATGGTGATTGATCAGCGTTCCGCCGATCGCCAACAGCATGCCCGCTTCGCCCGCGAATACGCCGCGCCGCGCGCTCGCAGGGGAGTTCATCCACTTCAGCGACAGAATGAAGAGCGCGCCGGAGAGGATGTAGATGTAATTGACGAGGGAGTCCATTAGCGTTTGCCCTCGCGCTTCTTGAACATCTTCAGCATACGGTCGGTGATCAGGAAGCCGCTGACGATGTTGGTCACCGCTGCCGTGATTGCGATAAACCCGAGCACCTTACTCAGCGTCGTCGCCTCTTCATTGCTGATGATCAGGATCGCGCCCACCACCGAGATCGCCGAGATCGCGTTCGTCAGCGACATCAGAGGTGTGTGGAGCAGCGGCGAGACTTTCCGGATCACCTCCAACCCGACGAATGTCGCCAGCATGAAGACCATCAAGCCGATTTCCAGATTCGAAGCCATTACTCACCCCACTGATCAACCAACGATCTCGCGCACTCGCGGATGGACGACTTCGCCCGCGTGTGTCACCAGCGTTTCCCGCACGATCTCGTCCTCGAGATTCACCGAGGGTTTGCCGTCCTTCACCAGGTACTTCAGAAACGTTGCGATGTTCTTCGCGTACATCTGGCTTGCATGATACGGAATTGTCGAAGGCAGATTCACCGGCCCCAGAATCCGCACGCCGCCGAACTCCACCGTCTCGCCCGGGCACGTCAGCTCGCAGTTGCCGCCCCGCTCCGCCGCGATGTCGACGATCAGCGATCCGGGCGCCATGCGCGCCGCCATCTCGCGCGTGATCAGCACCGGCGCCTTGCGCCCCGGCACCGCCGCCGTCGTGATCACCACGTTCTGTTCGGCGAGCACGCCGCCGAGCAATTCGCGCTGCCGGCGATAGAACTCTTCGCCCATCGCCTTGGCGTAGCCACCCTTGTCCTCGGCCCCCGCACCGTCGACCTGCAGCACGACGAAGCGCGCTCCCAGGCTTTCGATCTGCTCTCTCACCGCGGTGCGAATGTCGTACCCGCTGACGACTGCGCCCAATCGCCGCGCCGTCGCGATCGCCTGCAATCCGGCGACGCCCGCGCCGATCACCAGCACACGCGCCGGGGCCACCGTGCCCGCCGCCGTCATCAGCATCGGAAACATGCGCGGCAACGAGTCCGCCGCCATCAACGCCGCCTTGTATCCCGCGATCGTCGCCATGGACGAGAGCGCATCCATGCTCTGCGCGCGCGTGATCCGCGGCATCAGTTCCATCGAATAGAAGGTAACTCCGCGTGTCGCCAGTTGTCGCGCCGTGTCGGGCGACGTCAGCGGTTCGCCGAATCCGATCACGGTCTGTCCCGCCCGCATCATGTCCAGGTCGCCGGCGCCGGTCTCGGGATTCGCACCCGGCGAGCGCACCTGTAGCACGATCTCGGCCGTCCGGAAGACTTCGGCCCGGCTGCCCGCCACCTTCACGCCCTTTTCGATATATTCGGAATCGGGGAATCCCGCCGCCACACCTGCGCCGGATTCCATGAGAAGTTCGATCCCCGTCTTGTTCAAGACGGAGATCGCGCTCGGGGCCATTGCGACCCTGCGCTCGCCCGGCGATGCTTCTGCAACGAAGCCAACAGTGATGCCCACGGCGATTCCTCGCTAAAGACCAAGACTAAGCTTCGCGGAGAGACGCAGAAAAAATCCCGCAGAGAAGATCCAAAGTCCCTGGTTTTCTCTGCGCGCTCTTCTCTGCGTCTCTGTGCGAAAGCCTTACAACAACTCTGCCGACGTAAAGAAGAATGCCAGTTCGACCGCCGCCGTCTCCGGAGCGTCCGAACCGTGAATGCAATTGCGCTCTATGTTCTCCGCGAACCGCTTGCGAATTGTGCCTTCCGCCGCATTCGCCGGATTGGTCGCTCCCATCACTTCGCGCAGGCCCTTCACCGCGTCCTCGCGCTCCAGCGCCATGACGATGATCGGCCCCTCGGTCATGAACTTCACCAGCCCCTGGTAGAAGGGCCGCTCTTTATGCACCGCGTAAAATCCGCCGGCCTGCAGTTCCGTCAGCCGCGTCATGCGCAGCCCGATAATCTTGAATCCGGCCTTCTGAATCATGGCCAGGATTTCGCCTGCCTGCCCGGCTGCAACGGCGTCGGGCTTGATGATGGAAAATGTACGTTCAACGCTCATAAACGGCTTTTTACTTTCTCTCCGAGTTCGGCCGGAGTGGAGCAAATCGTGATGCCCGCATCCTCCATAGCCTTAATCTTGTCCGACGCCTTGCCGGATCCGCCGGCGATGATCGCTCCGGCATGCCCCATGCGGCGTCCCGGCGGCGCGGTCTGTCCGGCCACGAAGCCCACCACAGGCTTCTTCACGTTGGCCTTCACATACGCCGCGGCAGTCTCTTCCGCATTCCCGCCGATCTCGCCGATCATAATGATCGCGTGCGTATCGGGGTCATTATTAAATAGCTCCAGCGCATCCAGGAAGGTCGTCCCGATGATCGGGTCGCCACCGATTCCAATGCATGTCGATTGGCCGATCCCGAGCTTCGTCAACTGTCCGACCGCTTCGTAGGTCAGCGTGCCCGAGCGCGAAACCACGCCCACGTGGCCTTCGCGATGAATCGATGCCGGCATAATTCCGATTTTGCACTTGCCCGGCGAAATCACGCCCGGACAATTCGGTCCGATGAGCCGCGTCTTCTTACCCTTCAAAAACTCCCACGCCTTCACCATATCGAGCGCCGGGATGCCTTCCGTGATGCACACGACGAGTGCGACGCCCGCATCGGTCGCTTCCATAATGGCGTCGCCCGCGAACGGCGGCGGGACGAAGATCACACTCGCATTCGCGCCGGTTGCTTTCACGGCCTGCTCGACGGTGTCGAAGACGGGCCGCTCCAGATGCGTCGTGCCGCCCTTGCCAGGCACCACGCCGCCGACGACGTTCGTGCCATAGGCGATGGATTGCTGCGAGTGGAACGTGCCTTCCTTGCCGGTGAAGCCCTGAACAATCAGTCTTGTGTTCTTGTCTACGAGTACGCTCATTGTTTCCTCAGGCGGTGATTCCTCACGCCGCCAGCTTGACCACTTTTTGAGCCGCGTCCCACATGTCCGCGCCTACCGTAAAATTGAATCCCGAGTCGAGCAAAATCTGTCGGCCCGCCTCGACGTTCGTGCCTTCCATGCGGACCACGATCGGCACCTGGATGTTCAGGTCGCGCGCCGCCGCCACCACGCCGGTGGCGAGCGTATCGCAGCGCAGAATGCCGCCGAAAATGTTGATCAGCACCGCCTTCACGCTCTTATCGGAAAGCAGAATCTGGAACGCGTTCTTCACCTGCTCCGCATTCGCTCCGCCGCCGACATCCAGGAAATTCGCCGGACTTCCGCCCGCAAACTTGATGATGTCCATCGTCGCCATCGCCAGGCCCGCGCCATTCACCATGCAGCCCACCGTGCCATCCAGCTTGATGTAATTCAGCCCGTGCCGCGACGCTTCCACTTCGAGCGGATCCTCTTCGTTCAGATCGCGCAGCTCGACGAGATCCTTATGACGATACAGCGCGTTGTCGTCGAATGTGATCTTCGCATCGAGCGCGAAAACCTTCCCATCCTTCGTCAGGATGAATGGATTGATCTCGGCCAGCGATGCATCCGTCGCCCAGTACGCCTTAGAGAGCGCCGTCATCGCCGCGGCTGCCGCATTGATACTCGCCGGCGGAATGCCGATGCCGAATGCGAGCTTGCGCGCCTGATAGGGCGACAGGCCGGGATACTCCAGCGTCTCTTTCAGGATCAGCTCCGGCGTATTCGCCGCGACCTCTTCGATATCCATCCCGCCTGCCGCCGACGCCATGAACACCGGCTTGCCTTGCACGCGGTCGAGCACGATTCCCAAATAAAGTTCGCGTTCGATGGGCAGCGTTTCTTCGATCAGCAGGCGCTGCACCAGCCGCCCTTCCGGCCCGGTCTGGTGAGTGACGAGGGTCATGCCCAGGATCTTCTTCGCCAGTTCCACAGCCTCCGCGGCGTCCTTCCCGACCTTCACGCCGCCGCCCTTACCGCGGCCTCCAGCGTGAATTTGCGCCTTCACCACGACGCTGCCGCCGAGCGCCTTTGCCGCGGCCTCCGCCTCTTCCACCGTGTATGCGACCTGGCCTCGTGGCACAGGGACTTTGTATTGGGCCAAAATGGCCTTCGCTTGATACTCGTGAATTTTCATGGAATTGCTGTGTTAGCCTACAGAAAACTCATATTAGCATGTCCCTTCTTCCACACTTAATGAGTCTGGTCGATGAGCATGATCTTTCCGCCGCCGACGCAGAGGCCGCGATGCAGATCGTCCTCCGCGGCGAGGCCAGTCACGCGCAGATCGCGGCATTTCTGATCGCCCTGAAAATGAAGGGGGAGACGGTGGGCGAGTTGGTGGGCTTCGCGCGCGCGATGCGTGCCATGGCCGTCCCCGTTAACCCCGAACTCGACGGAGCGACGCTGCTCGACACCTGCGGCACCGGCGGCGATGGCGCCCACACATTTAACATCTCGACAATCGCCGCTTTCGTGGTCGCCGCCGCCGGCGTGCACGTTGCGAAACACGGCAATCGCTCGATCACCAGCAAGTGCGGCAGCGCCGACCTGCTCGAGGCATGGGGTATTCCCGTCGCGATGACGCCCGACCTGACCGCGCGTGCGATCCGCGAAGTCGGGATCGGATTCCTCTTCGCGCCTGCCCTCCACACCGCGATGAAGCACGCTCAACCGGTTCGCGTCGATCTCAAGCTGCGCACCGTCTTCAACCTGCTCGGGCCGCTGACCAATCCTGCCGGCGCCACCGCGCAGTTGATCGGCGCGCCCTCCGCCCACGCCGCGGAATTGATGGCCGGCGCTGCCGCCGACCTGGGGCTCGCCCGCGGCTTCGTGGTCTATGGCTCCGACGGCCTCGACGAGATCACCACCACCGGCCCTACACTCGCCTGGGAAGTCCGCGACGGCAAAGTCGAGTTCCGCACCCTGGAGCCCGCCGATTTCGCCGTACAGACCGCGCGCGCTGACGATCTGAAGGGCGGGGAACTGGCGCGCAATCTGGAAATCGCCGACGCTGTCCTCGCCGGTGAACGTGGTCCGCAGCGCGATATCGTATTGGTGAATGCGGCTGCCGCACTGGTCGCCGCTGGAAAAGCGGAGACGTTTCTGGAAGGCATGGCGTTAGGTGTCGTCGCGATCGATAGCGGCGCGGCGCGCGCGAAGGTGCGAGCGCTGGCGACATTCGCCGCGGGTTAAGATGCTTCACTCATTTCCACGGAACGCGAGGCGCCCGTCGAGGGCATGCGCGGAATGGCGACGCTTTACGTCGTTCTCCATCACAAGTGGGCTGCAAGTCTGGCCTCTCGCTCATTTCCCCACCGGCGGGATCATGGCGTGGACCGGTTGGCTGCTTTTGGGGCCACCTCGCCGTCTCCCTCTTCATCGTGCTTTCGGGTTACTGCCTCACACCACCGGTGGTCCGGAGCGAGCGTCAAACCTTCGACACGCTGCGTTTCATGAAGCGTCGCGCATGGAGAATTCTGCCGCCCTACTATCTTGCGTTCTTGCTCACAGGCCCATTGCGTCCTGACAAGCCAGCACCACACAACCTGTACTCGTATATACTCTAGAGGATTAGAAGAGACAGTTT
>JAOAPT010000667.1 GCA_025463045.1 Candidatus Solibacter sp. | reverse complement strand
TCGTCCAGCTCGATCTGCCGCTCGCCAGCCTCCTCAGCTTTCCGCTCGAATTCCAGCAGGGCATGATGGCGCGCGCCGATATCCTCTCCGACACCGGAAAGAATGCGCCCGAGCGTTGGGATCCCGTCTGGCGCGAAGACCGGGTTCACGCGTGGCTCGCCGTCAACGCGCGTTCTGCCGAAGCGCTCGAGGAACGCTGCGCTGCGATGCTCCAGCTCATGACGGAAACCGGCGGCGCCGGGCTCCTTCAAGCGCAGAACGCCTGCGCGATTTACATCGAGGGCAAGGCGTCCACCCAGGAGCACTTCGGCTACACCGATGGCTTCGGCAATCCCGATTTCAAAGGCGCCGAACGCACATGCGCCCCCGGCCAGGGCAAACTGAATGCGAATGGCGAGTGGGAAGCCCTCGCCACCGGAGAATTCCTCCTCGGCTATGCCGACGAGGCCGGCGAACTGCCGCCCGCCCCCATCCCGCACCTGCTCGGCCGCAACGGGACTTTCATGGTGTATCGCAAGCTGCATCAAAACGTCGCCACCTTCCGCGCGTACCTCGAAGAAAAGGGCAGCCAGTATGGAGGCGGCAAGGAAAAGCTCGCCGCCAAGTTGACCGGCCGCTGGCGCGACGGCACGCCGCTCGAGCTCTCTCCCGACGCGCCCGACCCCGCCCTGGTCCGCGATAAAAACCGCAACACTGCGTTCACCTACGCCGCCGATCCGAATGGCGCCCGCTGCCCCGTCGGCGCCCACATCCGCCGCGCCCACCCGCGCGACGCCTTCGGCTTCAACGGCGGCCTCGTCAACCGCCGCCGCATCATGCGCCGCGGCCTCCCCTACGGCGATTACGTCCCCGAAGGCCAACCCGTCCGCGACGACGACGAGCGCGGCATCATTTTCATGGCCCTCAACGCCAGCATCTTCCGTCAATTCGAATTCGTCCAGCAGCAGTGGATCGAGTACGGCAACGACGCCCGGCAGGGCAACGACAAAGACCCCCTGGTCGGCAACAACGACGGCACCGGCCGCTTCATGGTGCAAGGCTCCGCCGCCCCGAAAGATGCGCCCTTCCTCTGCGCCGCACTCCCCACCTTCATCGAACTCCGCGGCGGCGACTACTTCTTCCTCCCGAGTCTCACCGCCCTCGCAATGATCGCGACAGGCACCGTCGACCCGCGGTGATGCACAAGCGCGGTCAGAGTCGCTTGCCTCAGGCAGCGAGCCCCGCCATTAGAAACGCGCTCGGAAACTTACCCGAACCGCATAGCTTGAAAGTTCCCAAATTCCTGTGCCACTCGCCATCGTCTTGGCCATTCTCTAGCGGCCCAAGACTAGCTTTCGGAACTCATCTACCATTCGGTCCTGTTGTTTTGGATTGTCTTCTGCGAGGTTCTCCTTCAGCCTGTTGAAGAACTCACGCTTTCGATCCGCCTGGCTTTCCAAGCCGAGACGTACGAACGCGGCAATTGCCCTGCTCATAGTGGTATCTACTGTCTTCGCGTAGCGTTCCACCTCGCAAGCAACCGTGGGTGGGAGGGCAACCGTATACCGCAGTCCGGTCTTGCTCCGAGGTTTGGGTTTGGACTTCGTCAGCCGAGCCTTCCGGTCTTGTGTCGGCCTTCTTGCGTCTTGTTGAGGCATTTAGATCACTTCGCAACGTTTGGGCCTTGTTAGCCGGCCGCAATCGCCACGTGATACCGCGCATGACGCCGTTCGCCCGTCCGCACGAGTGCGCCCTTATCCACCAGGTCCGCCAGATCGCGCGTCGTCGTCGCCGGCGACGCTCCGGTGATGCTCGCATAATTACTCGCGCTCAGCCCGCCCGCGAATCCCGCCGGACCTTCGCGCAACATCCGCTGCAGCGCCTTCTCCTGCCGATCGTTCAACTCCCCGCGCAGTCTCTCCAGCAGCCTCGATTTTGCGATCACGAACTCCACCCCCGCCGTCGTCCGCCGCTGCGCTTCCGTCGTCGTGTCGGCGAACCACATCAGCCACCCCGTAATCTCGTTCTCCCGATTCGCCGCCGCCAGCGCCGCGTAGTATTCCTTTCGCCGCGCCAGGATGGTCGCCGCCAGTTGAATCAGCGACGGCTGCCCGACCGCCTGCGCCAGAGCCTTCTCCGCAATCGCCCGCGCGATCCGCCCGTTGCCGTCCTCGAACGGATGAATCGACACAAAGTACAGATGCGCAATTCCCGCCTTGGTCAACGCCGGCTGCCGCTCGTCATTGAACCACGCGACGAAGCGCTCCATCTCGCCGGCCACTGCCGCGGACGGTGGTGCCTCGAAGTGCACAGTCGGACGATAAATCGCCCCCGACACGACCTGCATCGGCTCCGCATTGCTACGATAGCGTCCCACCTCCCGGACCTCCGGCCGCCCCCGCATCAGCATCTCGTGCCACCCAAAGAGCATTTCGCTCGTCAGCGGCGCGGAAAACCCGCGGTACAGATCCACCATCATCTCCGCGATCCCCTGTTCCGCCGGACGCACCCGCCGTTCGTCCACCGCCAACCCGAGCTGCCTCCGAATCGACGATTGCACGCTCGCGCGGTCCAGAATTTCGCCCTCGATCTCCGAGGTCGTGACCGCCTCCGTGCTCATAGCCTCAATCACGATCTGCTCCCGATCCTCCGGACCAACGTGTTTGGTGGTCCCGACAAACACGCCTGCCTCGAGCAGAAGGCGCTCTTCGAGCGGTGAGAGGCGTTCCTCATCCCACGAGAATTGAGGCCAATCCGACTTTTGCCAGTTCCAGCTCATGAGCGATAGAATCCCGTCTATCGCTCACCATCGTAGCTCATAATGAGCGATAGATCGAATCGTATCGCTCAACACTACCTCTTCGACCCGAAGGCGGCCGTGACCTTCCCGCCATACCCAGTACCACCCCCAAGATGCTGCCCAAAGCGAAGAATTCCATTACCGCGGTAATATAAGGCATGGCGACCACGTACTCGAAAGTCACCGCACAAGGGCAGATTTCCGTTCCGTCGAGCATTCGAAGGAAACTCGGTATCGGCCCCGGATCGGTCCTCGAGTGGGAAGAAGAAGACGATCGGATCGTCGTCCGGCGCGCGGGTCGCTTCAGCTCTGAGGATATTCACCGGGCACTGTTCAAATCGGAGAGGCCGAATCCCAGAACCGTCGCGGACTTGAAGGAAGGTATTCGTACCTACGCCCGAAAGCGTTATGCACGCGATTGAGTTATGCACGCGATTGATACGAATGTTCTCGTTCGACTGATCGCGCGGGATGATCTCCGTCAAACGGAATCCGCGGAGAGCTTTGTTGCCAAGGGTGCATGGGTGCCGGGGTTGGTCCTCGCGGAAGCGATGTGGGTTCTCGGCACCGTCTACCGCTTGAACGCAAAGGATCAGGCTAAGGCGATCCAGATGTTGCTTGATCACCGCGACCTGGTGCTTCAGGATCGCGAGACAGTCAGCGCGGCGCTGCAACTATTTCGGGCAAAGCCGGCCTTGGGTTTTTCTGACTGTCTCGTAATCGAATCCGCCAGGAAAGCCGGACATCTTCCCCTCGGCACCTTTTACCGAAACTTGGGAAAGGTGCAAGGAGCCCAGAAGCTGTAAGCGTCTATCCCTCACCCGAATCTCCCCCACCGCCCGCGTCCGCCCTCCATCGCGAACCCGCCGCCGCCGACACCTGCAGCATCCCCGGCAACTCATCCAAAATGATGACCAAGAGAAACCAACGTATTGCAGGGCTTCGAAAACTACGGTTCTTTTGGCCGTCCGAAGTGAGTAGCTTCGGCGCAACAAACAAGGTCGTTGCCAGGAGGCCCGTGGCAAGGCTTTCATCATTCTCGTATGGCCGTCTGCTCACGTCGAGCGCAGATATGGCGAGAGTGGTGCGGCCGCCGACGCCGCGTGCTGATCGAAGCGATCGCCCAGTACGATTCCGGTGAGTCGCGCCGGATCGGCTGCGGCGGCCAGATGCAGAGGAGCGTAGACCATGTATTTCTACACCACCGTCGCGGCATCATCGTTGGCAGCCAGGACCGCACCCCAGGCGCCCTCCGATTGACAAGCGTTTATGATCGGAACCTGATTCGGAGCCACCGCCACAGAGGCTTGAAACGCCTCTGGAAGGGCGACCCAAGCCGGGTAAACGCAGCTTTGAGGGAGCGGCTAGCTGCAGC
>JAOAPT010000617.1 GCA_025463045.1 Candidatus Solibacter sp. | reverse complement strand
TTTAGGCGCGTCATTTTCAGGGGAGCAGTGCGGCCGAACAGCGGATTGGGCGCTCGAATTGGTCGCTCACTTTGCGGGCGGGTCACAGCAACTGTGATGTAATCAGGGCATGCGGTACTTTATTGCTTTCCTGGGGCTTTCCGTTCTCGCGTTTGGCAAACAGCCGATCACCGGCGGGGACGTACTTAAGATTCGCAACGTGACCAGCGTGGCGGTGGCGTCCGACGGGTCGTTTGCGATTTACGGGGTGCAGAGCATACAGGTCGATCCGCCGGCGGATGGGAAGGGCGAGCCGGCGTATCACTATCGTACGAATCTCTGGCGCATCGATCTGAATAATGCGAGTGCGAAGCCCGAGCAATTGACGTTCGGGGATCGCAGCGATTCGTCGCCGGCGATCAGTCCGGATAATCGATTGCTCGCGTTCGTGCGGACCGATGACGCCGCGAAGCCGAAGCCGCAAGTATGGCTGCTACCGTTGCGCGGGCCGGGCGAGGCTCAAGCGATCACGAAACTCGAGAACGGCGCGGCGGTGCCAGTGTGGCGGCCGGATGGGAAGGCGCTGCTGGTGACGAGCGCGATCCCGATTTCGAAGCTGGAAGGCAAGCCGCACTTCGACCTGGAGAGTCCGGCGCGCGACTGGTTCGACTGGGACCGTCCGGCGCCGGGATCGAAGACGGAGATCGACGCGCGTCCGGATGGCGATCGCAGGGCGCTGCGCAACTGGCTGGCGCGCAACGCCTCGAAGGACAATCCGACGGTGATCGACCGCATCAATTTCCTCGGCGAGCAGGACTTGGTGCACGAGATGGAGATCTCGGAGTTGTACACGATCGATCTTGCGCAGGAGAACAAAGCGACAGCGATCACGAAGGATTTCTACAATCACGTGGGCGCGCAGTACGCTCCGGACGGGCTGACGATCGTGTACATGAGCACGCCGGCGGTGGTCGATCATCCGGATCGCGTACGGCGGACGGCGGTGTGGAGCATGGGGGCGGATGGATCGAATCCGCACACGCTGCTCGATCGCAAGGATTACACGTTCAGCAGTCCGCGCTTCACGGCGGACGGGAGCGCCCTGGTGGTGTCGGGCAATCAGACCGACCAGCCGGCGTACCGGCAGGCGCATCTGGCGCGGTTCGACTTGAGCGACCAGAAGTTGACGTGGCTGACGGAGAAGTGGGATTCGCCGGCGCGCGCGGGTAAGGTCAGCGCGGATGGCAGCGTGCTGTTCGCGACTCCGTGGCACGGCGGCGAGCCGCTGCTGCGCGTGAGTGCGAAGGGCGGTGAGATCGCGAAACTCGTCGAAGGGCCGACCGGCGTGGGCGCGTTCGACGAAGGCGGCGGGCGGATCGTGTACGCGCTGATCAGCGTGCCGGATCCGAACGAGCTGTATGTGCGCGAGAAGAACGGCAAGGTGCGCCAGTTGACCGAGCTCAACGCGTGGGTGAAGGACAAGGAAATCGCCATTCCGGAAGAGCATTGGGTGACGCGGCCCGACGGGATGAAGGTGCAGTATTGGGTGATGAATCCGACGCATGCGGAGGCGGGCAAGCGCTATCCGTGGGTGGTCGATATGCACGGCGGTCCGAGCGCGATGTGGGGTCCGGGCGAGTTCAGCATGTGGTGGGAATTTCAGTTGTTCAACGCGTGGGGATACGGCGTGGTGTACGCGAATCCGCGCGGGTCGGGCGGGTACGGGTACGACTTCCAGCGTGCGAATTATCGCGACTGGGGCAAGAGCCCGATGAACGACGTGCTGGCGGCGCTCGAAGAGACGGAGAAGAATAACGCGTACGTGGATAAGGATCGGCTGTTTCTGACAGGCGGATCGTACGCCGGATATTTGACGGCGTGGATGATCGGGCACGATCAGCGATTCAAGGCGGCGTCGGCGCAGCGCGGAGTGTACGACCTCTCGACGTTCTACGGCGAGGCGAATGCGTGGTCGCTGGTGCCGGAGGAGTTCGGCGGATATCCGTGGGATCCGGAGGTGCGCAAGGTGCTCGATGAGGAGAGTCCGATTACGTACGTGACCAACATTCACACACCGTTTCTGATTATTCACGGGAGTCAGGATTTTCGGACCGGATTCGCGCAGAGCGAGATGTTGTTCCGCTCGTTGAAGCAGTTGGGACGACCGGTGGAGTATGTGCGGTATCCGGCGATCGGGCACGAATTGACGAGGTCGGGTCCGCCGCTGCAGAGGATGGATCACATGCTGCGGATTATTGAGTTTTTCGAAAGGTACGCGAAGAACGATCGGCCGGCACCGATGGAGCAGAAGGAAGTGGGCGCGGGTGCGACGACGACCGCTGGGGCGCGTCAGTGAGGTGTGCCGGGCTGTTGCTGCTGATGGCGGGCACGGTGTTGGCGCAGGGGAAGTTTTCTCCCGGCGTGAAGCCGTTCCTGGCGACGGACGCGCCGGTGATCGCGCTGACGCACGTGCGCGTGATCGACGGAACGGGCGCGGCGGCGCGGGAAGACCAGACGGTGGTTGTCGACCACGGGAAGATCGCGGCGGTTGGCCCGGCGGCGAGCACTCCGGCGCCGGCGGGCGCGCAGGTGATGGACCTGGCGGGACATACTGTGATCCCGGGAATCGTCGGGATGCACGAGCATTTGTTTTATCCAGGCGGCGGGGGAGTGCCGCTCTATCCCGAGATGGGGTATAGCTTCCCGCGGCTGTATCTGGCGACCGGCGTGACGACGGCGCGGACGGCGGGCAGCGTCGAGCCGTTCACCGATCTGGAGATCAAGAAGCTGATTGCGGCGGGAAAGATGCCGGGGCCGAATCTGTATATCACGGGCCCGTATTTGGAAGGCAAAGGATCGTTCACGCCGCAGATGCACGAGTTGACGGGGCCGGAAGATGCGGTGAAGACGGTGAATTATTGGGCCGATCAGGGCGCGACGTCGTTCAAGGCGTACATGAATATTACGCGCGCGGATCTGAAGGCGGCGATCGATGCGGCGCACAAGCGGGGGATTAAGGTGACGGGGCATCTGTGCTCGGTCGGATTTCGTGAGGCGGCGGCCGCAGGGATCGACAACCTGGAGCATGGGCTGCTGGTGGACACGGAGTTTCATCCGGGCAAGCAGGTGGATGCGTGTCCGCCGAATACGCGGAATGAAGTTGCGCGCATGGATTTGAATACGGCGCCGGTGCGCGAGATGATCGCCGACCTGGTGCGGCACAATGTGGCGATCACGTCGACGCTGGCGGTGTTCGAGGCGTTCGATGGCGATCGTCCGGCGGTGGAGCAGCGCTTTCTGGACGCGGTGACGCCGGATGCGGCGGTGAACTATCTGACGTCGCGGGCTCGGGCGCGCGGTGGTGCGGATTCGCCGGCGCTGGCGGCATTGAAGAAGGAGTTGGAGTTCGAATACGCGTTCGTCAAGGCGGGCGGACTGCTGATGAGCGGCGCCGATCCGACGGGCAATGGCGGCGCGCTGGCGGGGTTCGCGGATCAGCGGAATTTGGAGTTGTTGGTAGAGGGCGGGTTCACGCCGGTAGAGGCGATCCAGATTGCGACGGCGAATGGGGCGAAATATCTGGGCGAATTGGATCGGTTTGGCACGGTCACGGCGGGAAAGCGGGCGGACCTGGTGGTGATCAATGGGAATCCGGCGGCTCGGATCGCGGAGATCCGGAATGTGAAGATCGTGTTCAAGGAAGGTGTGGCGTACGACTCTGCGAAATTGCTGGAGTCGGTACGCGGGCAGGCGGGGGCGAGGTAGAGGCGGCCGCGGCCTTCGGTGGCAGACAGGCCGGGAGGTGGAGGCCTGTCCTACAAAATATAGCGGCTGAGGTCCTGGTCTTTGACGATGTCGGCGAGTTGTTTGCGGACGTAGGCGGCGTCGACCTTCACGGTTTTCTTTTTGAGATCGGGGCCGGCGAAGGAGACTTCCTCGAGCAGCTTCTCCATGATGGTATGGAGGCGGCGCGCGCCGATGTTTTCGCTCGACTCGTTGACCTGCGCGGCGAACTTGGCGACTTCTTCGAGGGCATCGTCGGCGAGGATGAGTTTGATGCCTTCCGTTTCCAGCAGTGCGACGTACTGTTTGGCGAGTGCGTTCTTCGGCTCTTTCAGGATGCGGATGAAATCTTCCACGGAGAGCGACTTCAGCTCCACGCGGATGGGGAAGCGGCCCTGCAGTTCGGGGATGAGATCGCTGGGCTTGGAGACGTGGAAGGCGCCGGCGGCGATGAAGAGGATGTGGTCGGTGCGGACGAAGCCGTAGCGCGTGTTGACCGTGGTGCCCTCGACGATCGGGAGGATGTCACGCTGCACGCCTTCGCGGCTGACATCGGGGCCGTGGCCGCTTTCGCGCCCGGCGATTTTGTCGATCTCGTCAAGGAAAATGATGCCGCTCGATTCGACGCGCTCGAGGGCGGCGCGCGTCACCTGGTCCATGTCGATGAGCTTCTGCTCTTCTTCCTGGACGAGGTAATCCAGCGCTTCGGCCACGCGCATTTTCCGGCGGCGCGATTTCTGGCCGAATAGGTTGGGCAGCATGTCCTTGAGATTGATGCCCATCTCTTCAATGCCAGCGTTGGTGGTGATTTCGAAGCTCGGCGGACGATCCTTCACGTCGAGCTCGACCAGGCGTTCGTCGAGCTTGCCTTCGCGCAGGCGCTCGCGAAGTTTTTCGCGAGTGCGTTCGAGGCTCTCGCTGTTCTCGGGCTGCGGCGGCATGAGGAGATCGAGCAGGCGCTCTTCGGCGTTGACCTCGGCGCGATCGGCGACTTCGTCGAGGCGCTCTTCTCGCACCATGTCGATCGAAATATCGACCAGATCGCGGATCATTGATTCGACGTCGCGGCCGACGTACCCGACTTCCGTGAACTTGCTGGCTTCGACTTTGAGGAAGGGCGAGTTGGCGAGCCGCGCGAGGCGGCGCGCGAGCTCGGTTTTTCCCACGCCCGTCGGCCCGATCATCAGGATGTTCTTGGGCATGACCTCTTCGGCCATTTCGGGCGGGAGTTTCTGGCGGCGGATGCGGTTACGGAGGGCGATGGCGACGGCGCGTTTGGCTTCGGCCTGCCCGACGACGTGCTTATCGAGCTCGCGGACGATCTCGCGCGGGGTCAGCTCGTCGAGCAGCGGCTCCTCATCCACGTTGGTCCCGGGAAGATAGATCACCATGCTATTCGAGCTCCTCAAACGTCACGTTCTCGTTGGTATAAATGCAGATTTCTCCGGCGATCTTCATGGACTCTTCGACGATTCGCTTGGCGGAGAGTTTGGTATTGCGCATGAGCGCGGTGGCGGCGGCGGTGGCGAAGGGGCCGCCGGAGCCGATGGCGACAACGCCCTCGTCGGGCTCGATTACGTCGCCGTTGCCGCTCACGAGGTAGGTGCTCTTGGTGTCGGAGACGAGCAGGAGCGCTTCGAGGTGGCGGAGCACGCGGTCGGTGCGCCATTCCTTGGCGAGCTCCACGACGGAGCGTGACAGATTGCCGTTGAACTGTTCCAGCTTGGATTCGAAGCGGGAGAAGAGCGCGAAGGCGTCGGCGGTGGAGCCGGCGAATCCGGCGAGCACCTTGTCGCTGTACAGCCGGCGCAGCTTGCGCGCGGAACTCTTTAGCACTTCACTGCCCAATGTGACCTGACCGTCGCCCGCCATGACGACTTTGTTGTCTCGGCGGACACAGATCACCGTCGTTGAACGAATTTTCTCTCGCATTGTGTGTGTAACTCTATTTTAACCCCATGACTGAGTGCAACACCCTATCGAAAAGCAACGTCCTGCGAGCGGCTGATCACGGAGTGCTTCTCGAAGGCGGCGACCTTGTCGGGATAGTCGACGCGGAAATGCGCGCCGCGGCTTTCTTTCCGTGCGAGGGCGCAGCGCGCGATCAGAAGCGCAACCTGGCGCATACTACGCTCTTCGGGGGAAACGGGCGCGAGCGATTCCAGTTGCGTGCACGCGCGCGTGAGGCCTTCCTCCGAGCGTACGATGCCGCAACCCTCCCAGGCGATGCCTTGAATTTTTTCGGCGAGTCCGGGGTGATAAGCGGTCGCGGCATCGGGCGGCAGGGAATGAGGCGCGGTGGATGGAGTTTCGCGCATGGCGCGTCCAGCGCGAATGCCGAAGACGACGCCTTCGAGCAGCGAATTGCTGGCGAGGCGATTGGCGCCGTGGACGCCGGTACAGGCCGCCTCTCCGGAGGCGAAGAGGCCCGGCACACTGGTGCGTCCGTCGAGATCGGTATACACGCCACCCATGGCGTAGTGCGCGGCGGGGGCGACGGGCGCAGGCGCGGTGCCGATGTTGATTCCATAGCGCAGGCAGGTTTCGTAAATGCGCGGGAAGCGGCCGCGGATGAAGGACTCGCCGCGCTGGGTGAGGTCGAGAAAGACGTGCGGCGAGTTAGTGCGGGTCATCTCGCTGACGATGGCGCGTGCCACGACGTCGCGAGGGGCGAGTTCGAGCAGCGGGTGGTAGCGCTCCATGAAGCGCTCGCCGAGTGTGTTGATGAGCAGCGCACCTTCGCCGCGCAGGGCTTCGGAAAGCAGGAAGCGCGGCGCTCCCGGGACGGCGAGTGCGGTGGGGTGGAACTGGACGAATTCGATATCGGCGATCTCGGCTCCGGCGCGCCAGGCCATGGCGACACCATCACCGGTGGCGACGTCGGGATTGGTGGTGTTGAGGAAGACGCGCCCCAGGCCGCCGGTAGCGAGCAGGACAGCGCGCGCGGGAATGGCGAACTCGATGTTCGCGTTGGCGTCGTAAATCATTGCGCCAAACGCTCCGCCATCGACCAGTAGCTCAGTGGTGGCGGCAAAGCTGCGGAAGGTGACGTTGGGGAGTGAAGAGGCCTTGTGATAGAGGGCGCGCGCGATCTCGCGGCCGGTGGAATCGCCGTGCGCGTGCAGGATGCGATCGCGGCTATGCGCGCCTTCGCGGGTGAAGGCGAGTTTGGTGCCTTCGCGATCGAACTCGGCGCCCCAATCGATCAGTTCCTGGATGGCGGCGGGGCCTTCCTCGACGAGAGTGCGCACGGCGGCGCGGTCGCACAGGCCATCACCCGCGTAGAGCGTGTCCTGTTCGTGCAGCTCGACCTCGTCGTCGTCGCTGAGCGCGACGGCGATGCCGCCCTGTGCATATTCGGAGGAGGATTCCCGGAGGCTGTCTTTGGCGACTACCAGCACGGTGCCCGCGTCAGCGAGCTCGATAGCGGCGCGCATTCCGGCCACTCCGGCTCCTATTACCAGAAAATCCGGATTCATCACGCTGTTGCCAGGATAGCAGGGGGCTCGTGCAGACCCGAATCGGCGGCGTCTTCCGGGCGGCGTGGTGCGGAAGAGCACGGGGAATGGATTGCCGGGGACTGGCAGTCCGCGTGCCTTCATAAACCCAAACGAGGTTGTCATGCGTCATATCGGTACTCTTTTCCTGGTCCTGACTGGCCTGGTCCTAACTGCCGCCGCGCAGGTGCTTACGCTGCAGGACGGTACGCCCGTGCGGCTTCGACTCAGCCGAGCGGTTTCCTCAGCCACCGCGCACGTCGGCGAAACCGTGGATTTCGAAGTTACCGAAGCGGTAACCAACTTGAACTACGTGGTGATTCCCAAAGGCGCGACCGCGCTTGGCCGGGTGATGAAGGTGGAAGGGAAACGCCGCTTCGGCCGCGCCGGTGCGCTCGAACTCAGCATCGATTCGGTTCGCCTCACGGATGGGCGGACCATCCCGTTGCGTGCTACCCGTGAAAAGGGCGAGGGCGATATGAGTGGAGCTCGTGTCGCGGCCACGATCGCCGCCTCACCTGTGCTGGTTTGGGTGAAGGGCAAGGATGTGACCTTCGAAAAGGGGACTGAAACAACCGCCTATGTGAGCGGCGATGTTCGAATCGACCAGGCTCCGCCGCGGACCGACTCAAGCACCGCAGACAGATCGCTGGATCGAAGAGACGCACCCGGCGCTGCGATTACCAATGCCGACATTGTCCAGATGCAGAAGGCGGGACTCTCCGAGGAGACCATTTTGAGCAAGATCGCCGCGTCGGCGACTAACTTTAGTATCGGCACCCAAGACCTGATCCAGTTGAAGGAAGCCGGCGTCACCGACAATATCATCAACGCGATGGTGCAGAAACCGGGCCGCCGCTAAACGTATAGACTCGAAGCGATGGCGTTCGCATTGAATCGGCCGACGGCGACGCTCGGCGTTGCCAATGCGATCTTGTGTGCCAGCGCGCGGCAGCACTCGGTGCGCGATTTTCCCGGACCACTCTCGATAAAAAGCGTGACGCGCGGGACGGTGGCGTGGAAGACGGGCGGCCGCGAACTGGTGGTGGATCGCGACTCTTTCCTGCTGCTGCATGAGGGCGAACCGTACTCGATGGAGATCGATGCGCGGGAGCCGGTGTCGACGCTGTGCGTGTTCTTCGCGCCAGGATTTGTGGAAGCTGTTGCGGGGTCGATGGCGAGTGGGGAGTTGGACGCGGTGGGCGCTCCGGTGCGGTTCGCGCAGCGGCTGCATGCGGCGGATACGCGGATTCTGCCGCGGATGCAGGCGATCGCGGCGGTCCCGATGGCGGACCAGTTGTGGGTGGACCAGTTGTGGGTGGACCAGCAATTCGTCGATCTGGCGAGCGATCTGGCGCTACTGAATCGCGAGGTGCAGCAGCGGGTGCGGATGATGCCGGCGCGGCGCGTGTCGACGCGCGAGGAGTTGTTCCGGCGGGTGCGTCGCGGACAGGAGTTTCTGCACGCGGCGGCCGGGGAAGAGATCGGGCTGAGCGAACTGGCGCGGGAGGCTTGCCTCTCGCCGTATCATTTGCACCGCGCGTTCACGCAGGCGTTCGGGCAGACTCCGCACGCGTATCGGACGGGGCTCCGGCTGGCGAGAGCGCGACGATTGTTGGAGAGCTCGGGGATGGCGGTGATGGAGGTGTGCGTGGAAGTGGGATTTGCGAGCGCGGCTTCGTTCACCAATTTGTTTCGGCGGACATACGGCGTGCCGCCTTCGGCATTGGCGAAAATTCGCAAGATCCGATAGGAGGCTTCGCGAGTTTTGGCCGATACTGAGACATGCTTTTCGATGCAATTCGACAGGGCGACGCGGAACAGGTGCGGGCGTTGCTGGCTGCGGATCCGACGCTTGCTCAATCACGCACCCCGGAAGGCGCCACTCCGGTTTTGTGGGCCGTGTATACGCGTCATGCCGAGCTCGCGCCGCTGCTG
>JAOAPT010000590.1 GCA_025463045.1 Candidatus Solibacter sp. | reverse complement strand
GCACGCGGCGCACTCCAGACCAACCCCATCGTCGTCAACGGCACGCTCTACGGCAATACGCCCGACGGCCACGTCATCGCGCTCAACGCCGAGACCGGAAAGCCCGTCTGGACCTTCGATTCCAAATCCACCGGACAGCGCGTCCGCGGCATGACGTTCTACTCCGACGCGCGCGACTCGCGCATCTTCGCCGCCTTCGGCCGCTACATTTACGCCCTCGACGCCAAATCCGGCGCGCCCATCGCCGCCTTCGGAACCGCCGGCCGCGTCGACCTCCACCAGGGCCTTGAGCGCGACCCCGAAAAACAATCCGTCAGCCTCACCTCTCCCGGCATCATCTACAAGGACCTGCTGATCATCGGCGGCCGCGAGAGCGAAGGACTCCCCGCCTCCTACGGCGACATCCGCGCCTTCGACGTCCACACCGGCGCGCTCCGCTGGACGTTCCACACGGTCCCCCGCCCGGGCGAATTCGGCTATGACACCTGGCCCAAGGACGCCTGGACCTACACCGGCGCCGCCAATAACTGGGCCGGCATGGCACTCGATCCCAAACGAGGCATCGTCTACGTTCCCACCGGTTCGGCCGCCAGCGATTTCTACGGCGCCAATCGCACAGGCGACGACCTGTTCGCCAACTGCCTGATCGCGCTCGACGCCGCCACGGGCAAACGCCTCTGGCATTTTCAATTCGTGAAGCACGATATCTGGGATCGCGATCTCCCTTCGCCCCCTTCCCTCATCACGGTCACCCGCGACGGCAAGCCCGTCGATGCCGTGGCGCAGACCACCAAGCAGGGTTACGTCTTCGTCTTCGATCGCGTCACCGGCAAGCCGCTCTTCCCCATCGAATACCGGAAGTACCCGCCCTCCACCGTCCCCGGCGAAGTCGCCGCCGATACTCAGCCGCTCCCCACCAGGCCCGCTCCCTTCGCCCGTCAGCGCCTCACTGAGGATCTCCTCACCAACCGCACGCCCGAGGCCCACCAGTGGGCGCTCGAGCAGTTCAAGAAACTCCGCAGCGACGGCCAGTTCGTGCCCCTATCGGTCGGCCAGGACACCGTGATCTTCCCCGGCTATGATGGCGGCGCCGAATGGGGCGGCTCCGCGTTCGATCCCGACACCGGCCTCCTCTACGTCAACGCCAACGACCTTCCGTGGACCGGCGCCCTCGCGCCCACCAAGGGCGCCGACATCTTCACCACCCAGTGCGCCATTTGCCACGGAGCCTCCGACGCTGCGCCGTCACTCAAAGACGTCCACACGCGGATGACCGCCGAACAGATCACCGACATCATCAGGAAGGGCTTCGGCCGCATGCCCGGCTTCCCCAACATCGCCCCCGCCGACCTGCGCGCGATCATCGCGTACCTCACCACAGGTGCCGCCGCCCCCGCCGCGGCGCCATCGCCCTTCGATCTCCCCTACCGCTTCACCGGCTACAAGAAGTTCACCGATCCCGATGGCTATCCCGCCGTCGCGCCGCCGTGGGGCACCCTCAACGCAATCAATCTCAACACCGGCGAGTTCGCCTGGAAGATCCCGCTCGGCGAGTACCCCGCCCTCGCCGCCAAAGGCATCAAGGACACCGGCAGCGAAAACTATGGCGGCCCGATCGTCACCGCCGGCGGACTCGTCTTCATCGCCGCTACCAACCACGATCGCAAGCTTCGCGCCTTCGACAAAGCCAGCGGCAAGCTCCTCTGGGAAACCGTGATGCCCTCGTCCGCCAACGGAACCCCCGCAACCTACGAAGTCAACGGCCGCCAATTCGTAGTCGTCGCTGCCGCCGGTGGCAAGTCTCCCACCGGAGGCACGCAGGCCTATTACATCGCTTTCGCCTTGCCGTAAATTGAAAGGCGACACACAACTTTCGCGCAAACATCGGCTTCGCCCGATCGACATCCTCGCCTTTTCCCAGGCGGGAACCGATGCCGGGGACGAATGGGGACAGGTCGATGCCAACGTGGTCCAACGCAAAGCACTCTCAAATCTCGAAAGCGGAATCCGCCAAGCTGGCGCTGAAGTTGTCTGCGGTCAATTGTCCGTCTTGAATGTCTACGAAATCCACCTGCTTCAGCTCTTTCAAAATCTGGTCGGCAACGTGAAGTATCGGGGAGCAGATGCTCCCCAAATCGAAATCGCAGCCAGCCGGACTGCGGGAACCTGGCTCTTCTCCGTAAAGGACAACGGCATCGGCATCGAGCCCCAGTATCAGAAGCAGATTTTCGGACTTTTCAAGCGCCTTCACTCCAACGAACAATATTCCGGGACTGGCGTCGGACTCGCTATCTGCCAGAAAATCGTCGAACGCTACGGCGGCAAAATCTGGGTGGAAGCCGAGGCGGGAAGTGGATCGACATTCTTCTTCACCCTCCCGCCTAAGCGTCGGAAGATCCCCAGCCTGCCTGGTGCGAAACTCTCCATGCGCGACGGCCAACACCCCCCGGCCGCGAACTGAATTGCCGATGTGGCAGTAAGAGGAGGCATGTCTCTAGTGGACTTGCTTCTCCTGCCGATAAGACAAGTGGAGGGCATTGCATTGTCGACAGACCACATCAATTTGCCGGGTCAGGAGCGAAGGAAGCGTGTGCGCTTCCCAATGAGCGCGGGTCTCCGATACGA
>JAOAPT010000577.1 GCA_025463045.1 Candidatus Solibacter sp. | reverse complement strand
CCGATGACAGCCATCCTGAGGTCGCCGCCGAACTCGCGATTCGCGTCGGCGCACTTTCGGCGCGCGGCGTCGAGATAGAGCAGCATGCTGTCGGGAGCGCTGCCGGCGACCTGTACGTTCCACGACTCGCCGCTCCGCGGATCGCTCCACTTACCGGTAGGAGCGGGCATCGGATTCTGAATAAACTCGTGAAAGTTCTTACCAACACGGCGCTCGCGATTCAGCGGGCGCATCTTATCGAGTTCGGCCGTGCCGGCGGGGTGCGATGCCGTGAAGAGATAGAGCACGAGATTCTTCAATTGCCCGGGAAGATTCTCTACCCAATCGAAGACATCGCCATGCAGCAGCAAGACCGAGGGCGGAAGAATGAACGATCGCTGCCAGGCGTCGAAATTCGGAAAGCGATAGAGATCGTAATCGTGATTGCCGAGCAGGAACTGCGTATTGAGATCAGGATCGCGCAAGGCAGAGAGCAGGCTCGCGTGATCGTTCTGGATGGCGGAGGCGGCGTTGGCTTCGGGGTCGAGTCCGTCAACCTGACGCCATAAATCGTAGAGGTCGCAGATCTGGTAGACGACGATTTCGCCGTCGGGCGCGGCGGCGCTCTTGAACGCAGCGAGCGAGCGCACCACGGCTTCCAGCAAATCGGGATAGTTCGCGCCGTAGAGATAGCCTGCCTGCGCGCGCCGCGCCGCGGTGATCAAGTGGACATCGGGGATGAAGACGTGCAGTTCGCCGGTCTGCGGGAAGTTCAGGCGCGGATCGACCAGGCGCGCGACAAGGTCCACGCGAGCGACGCCTTCGAGCGTGTCCAGGAGATCGGAATGCAGGCTCATGGTTTTCCCCGGCGCACGGCGCGGGTCGCGAAGACACTCGTGAAGCGATTGGCGGCCTGGTGAAATACCCAGCAGTACTCGTCGTCGCAGACCGCAATCGGGTCGGGGACGGCGGGCTGGCGTTCGCGCGCGTCGATCACCTGCGTGACGGCGATCCGCTTTCGAAATACCGGGGCGGCGGTGCAGAGCGGCGCGGCGAGCGCGCAGAAATCCGAGGTGGCGAGATCGGCGCGGATGGCAAGGTTGGCGTCGTGTTCCATCGCATCGAGAATCTGCTTGTGGACTGCCGCCTGGGAGTCCGGCACGGGGTTGCGGCCGAAGCGATTGCCGCCGTGGCTAAGGAAAAGTTCGAACTGCGAGCGGTCTTCTTTTTGCAGGGGAAGCGGCGCGGGTTGATCGTGACTGCGGAACTGCTGTTCGCGGATCGGAACGATGGTGGGATAGCGTACCACGCAGGCCGGGGTGAACAGGAGGGTGAACAGGAGCGCGAATGCAATCGCCGGCAGTCTCATCAGGGAATTGTTTATACATCGGGGATTATACATTAAAACTATTGCCAGTCCCGCGGAGGCGGTGATAATCTAAGGGTGACGTGGAATGATTTAGGGTTCTTCGAACCCAGCTAATTGCAACCACGAAAAAAAGTGCTAAAGGCGAGTCGGTCTGTTCGAGAAACATTTCGACCCTGGCGCTTTGCAGCTCCAGGGTTTTTTGTTGCAGCTTTGTTTCGGATACAGGCCCCCTTCGCCGGATGCTGGAGGAATAGATGAGCGTCTGGCCGGTTACTCCTTCGCTTTCGACTGCCGAAGGTACCTTGATTTCGATCTCCATTCACGTGGAGCCCCACTACCTGGAATCGCTTTTGGATGCGCTCGCCCAGGTAAGCTTCCCGATTAATCCCCAGATCTATCACGATGCGGCGATGGTCTACCGCTATGCCGATGGGCGCGAGGAATCCGAATCGATCACCCTCGTCGAGTTCCCCGCGTATACAAGCTGGATCGACGATGTGCGGAGCGCGCTCGAAGCATACAGCTTCGACACGGGGTGCATCCGGGTGACGGGAATGCTCGACGAGATTCAGTGCGAGTCGCACCCGGAGGCAGCGCCGGCCGGCGCTCCTTATGTATCGCGCCATCGGGTGAAGCGGCGGCCGGCGCTGGCTTAATCAGTACGAGTAGCGTTCCTGCTGCCAGGGGTCGCCGCGCATGTGATAGCCGTTGGCCTCCCAGAATCCCGGCTTGTCCTTTTCTGTGAGTTCCACGCCGGCGACCCACTTGGCGCTCTTCCACGCGTAGAGGCGCGGGACGATCAGACGCGCCGGACCTCCGTGTTCCACGGCCAGCGGTTCGCCATCGTGAAGAATCGCGACCAGCGCGTCTTCGGCGAGGAAAGCGTCGAGCGGTAGATTCGTGGTCCACCCATCGTCATAGCCCGACACGGTGACGAAGCGCGCCTCGGGTCGGGCGCCGCCGGCGAGCCGCACCAACTCGCGAGTGGTGACGCCTTCCCACAAATTCCCGAGACGCGACCAGCGAGTCACACAGTGAAAATCGGAAAAAACCTTGCGGCGCGGCAGCGTGAGAAATTCCTGCAAGCTCCACTCGACATTTTTTCCTACCAACCCGGAGATTTTGAAACTCCAGCGCTCCAGGTCAACCCGTGGCGGTCCGCTGGCATCGAGCACGGGCCACTTTTTAGTACGCGACTGTCCGGGCGGAACGCGCTGATTCCGCGCGGCATCCGGGCTCACGATGACATCATCGGGCAAGCCCTCGGGTCCGGGAACGGCGTCTCCCTGATCTTTCGTTCGATCCATGCCAAACATGGCGAGTCCCCTTGTATTAGTTTACAGCCGGACGCTGCGGGACTCCGGCTATCCTTGTTTAGCAGTACTTTTTGTGCGTCTGAGCTGTTTTGACCGTTGCGGTCAGACGGATTTGCGGCATAATACGTAGTCATAGTGTCACGGTGTGATCGGCGTGGCACATCAGGTGCTTCCGCATATGGCGATGGTGCCCCGAACGAGTCGATACGGCTGGGTGAGGAAGGCGGAAATCCTCGCGTGCACGTGCCTGGCGACAGGCGTCTCTCTTTCCGCCCAAGTCTTGATGCCGGCGGCCGGCCCGGGCGGTTCCGTCCGGCTCTTTACTTCCGACGCGGCGATCCTGGAAGCAAAGGAAGTTCGTAAGGACGTCCCTTGCACAGTCACCCCGGTCAAACCCGTGCTCGGGTTCGATCTGAAATTTCACGCGGGATACGATGTCTCCGTGCCGCTCAAGGAACTGGCGGGCAGCGACAATCTGTTGACGATGGTCTTCCGCGTGACGCCTGACCAGAAGCCCGACGAGGCGACGTATTTCTCGCAGCGCTGGAGCGTCCCGGCGATCGATGCGGACGCGGGCGGGAACGCCGTCCTCTCCGGCATCTTCGACGTCGGTGAAGGCAAATACCATGTGGACTGGCTGATGCGCGACCGCGCCGAGCGGATCTGCTCCTTCAATTGGGATTCCGACGCTGCCCTGCCCTCGCGCGACAGACAGATCGCCCTGGATATCGCGCCGAACGCGGTGCAACCGGTGGAAACGGAACTCTTCAAGCAGGAGCCCTCGGTATCGCGCGAAGCCCGCGAAGGGTCGCTCAACGTGAAGGTGATGGTCAACTTCGCGCCGCAGGATTCGCTGTCGGCGACGCTGCAACCTATTGATACGCACGCACTGCTCTCGATTTTGCGCAGCATCGCGCGCGAACCGAGGATCACGAAGTTTTCGATCGTCGCGTTCAACATGCAGGAACAGCGCGTGATCTACCGCCAGGACATGGCATCGCAGATCGACTTCCCCGCCCTGGGCGAAGCCATCCACTCGCTGAACCTGGGCACCGTGGATCTGAAGCGGCTCTCGCAAAAGCATGGCGACGCCGAATTCCTGGCGGGCTTCATCACTCAGGAAGTGAAGGATGAGAAGGAAGAACCGGACGCGGTGATCATCGCCGGGCCGAAGGTGACGGTGGACGGGGGACTGCCGCAGGAGAGCCTGAAGCAGCTCGACCTGAAATTCCCGGTCTTCTACATGAATTACAACCTCAATCCGCAGACGAACCCGTGGCGCGATGCCATCGGGGTGGCGGTGAAAACGCTCAAAGGCGCCGAATTTACAATCAGCCGGCCGCGAGATGTTTTCTTTGCCTGGACCGAGATCATCGGCCGTATAGTAAAATTGAAGCTTGGGAGGACGTCAACCGCAAGCGCGTCCGCCCGATAAGCTATGCGGGTTTTCGCCTCTGCGTTTCTCTTCGCTACCGTCTCGCTTCCGGGCTTTGCCCAACAGTTTGGTCCACTCGAGAATCTCGGACCGGCGGTTCCCACACCCCAATTGATCGTAGAGCGTATGCTCACCGCCGGCAGAGTGAAGCCCGGTGAGATGGTCTACGATTTGGGCAGCGGCGATGGCCGGATCGTCATCATGGCGGCGCAGAAGTTCGGAGCGCGTGCGGTGGGCGTCGAGTTGATGCCCGATATCGCACGTAAAGCGCGTGACCGGGTTCAACTGCTGGGACTGGCTGACCGGGTTATGATCGTCGAGGGCAGCGCACTCCGCGTGGACTTGAGTCCGGCGGATGTGGTGACGATGTGGTTCCTGACCAATTCGAACGATCGCCTGCGGCCCAACCTGGAGAAACACCTGAAGGTCGGCGCACGCGTGGTGTCGAACGAGTTCCCGGTTCGCGCGTGGAAACCCAGCGAAGTCCTACACGTGAAGATCGGCAAAATGGAGCACACGATCTACGTGTACGAAATGGGCCGGACGAAGTAGCTTATTTGCTTTTCCCGGCGTTATCGACGATGCGCTTCGCTAGATAATTTTGGATTTTCGCGTCGTTGCGCGCGGTTTCGTAATAGGCGGTACGCAGCAACTGATCTTTGCTGTTGAGCAGGGTGTCGCGGATGTTCTGCTGGACACGCGGATCGTTGAGTTCACGCTGCCCGGCGGGTTCCTTGGTAATGACCTTCAGAATGCGATAGCCTTCCGGCGTGGGGATGATCGGCGAAACGCCGTTCGGCGGCAGTGAGATCACCATCTTGCGGAGTTCGGGATTCACCTTCTCCAGATCGCTCTGGCGCACGAAGCCCATGTCGCCGCCGTTGGGGGCGGAGTTCGGGTCTTCCGAATAATTCTGCGCGACCATGCCGAAATCGTCCCCGCGCTTCAGGCGATTCAGAATGTCTTCGATCTTGGCGCGGGCTTCCTTGTCGTTCTGCGCCTTGCTGTTTTTCAGATTGCGCACGTTGGGATCTGGGAACGGCGTGACCAGGATCTGTGCCATGTGGATCGCCGGTTCCGGAAGGTTGAAGGCCGCTTTATTGTTGTTGTAGAAGTTCTTCACGTCGGCATCGGTGATGGTGATGTGCGAAGTGATTTCCTTGTTGACCAGTTTGTCCACGGTGAGCTTGCTGCGCACCTTGGTCTTCAGGTCGTCCAGCGTCATGTGCTGCGCGGAGAGCTGTTTGTCGAACTCTTCCTTGGTATAGGGAGAGCGCATCTTCGATATTTCGGCTTCGACATCGGCATCGACGGCGATCAGTCCCAGCTTCTCGGCCTTCTGCAGCATAATCTGCTGCGTGACCATGCTGGAAAGCAGGTCGAGCTTTTGCGTCAGAATCTGATCTTCGCTGGCGCCTTCGGATTGTTGGGTATATTGCGACTGGTACGTCTTCTCCAACTCGGAGTCGGTGATGGCGTAGTTGTTGACTTCGGCCGCGACATTGGCTGGCGGCGAATGTTTGCAGGACGTAAGAGAGAAGGCGGCGACGCCGGCGGCGAGAACAACGAAGATGCGCTTCATTTGTGTGAGATGCTGACCTACTATTGTAGCCTGGAGTACCCGCCTGTACGCAAAGATCGCGAGTAGGAAGGGCTTCGGAGGCGCGACGGATGGCGCGGCGCGCGAGGTCGCACGCCGTTGAAGTACGCATACCAATCAGAGCCGCGACGGTTCTCGCGCTTGCGAGCGACGGAGCGGTGGTCACGCGATCACCGCTCCCTCGCTCGCCAAAGCGCGAGTCGCGTTCGCGGATCTCATTGGGGCTCGCGCGTTTCGCCGGAGGTCGGTCTTACGGTTGCGCGCTAGAATGGTCGTACCCCATGAGCTCAAGCATGAGAGTTGGAATGATTGGCACCGGCGCGATCTCGCACAAGCACGCCCAAGCTTACAAAAATATCGGTTATCAGTTGACCGTGTGCACGGATATCAACGAGACCTACGGGCGCAGGTTCGCCGACCAGTATGGCGCGGAATTTGTGCCCACCTATGAAGAGGTGTGCCGCCACCCGAAGGTCGACTATGTCGATGTCTGCACGTTCCCGGATTTCCGGATGCAGCCGATCGAGATCTGCGCCCAATCCGGCAAGCACGTGCAGGTGCAGAAGCCGATTTCGACCGACCTGGCGACGGCGCGACAGATGCTCGAAACGGCGCGCAAGGGCGGCATCCTCCTGGGCGTCGTCAGCCAGCACCGCTTCGACGATGCGAGTCTGTTTCTATCGAAGGCGCTGGCCGACGGGCGGCTCGGCAAACTGCTGCAGGCGGATTGCTATGTGAAGTGGTACCGCTCGGCCGATTATTATTCGCGCCCCATCAAGGGCAGTTGGAAGACGGAAGGCGGCGGCGCGCTAATCAACCAGGCGATCCACGGAATCGACATCGTACGGTGGCTCGCCGGACCGGTGAAGGAAGTGTTCGGCGTGTGGCAGTTGGGCGCGCTGCATAAGATCGAATCGGAAGACGTCATCAATGCGGTGATGAAGTTCGCGAGCGGCGCGACGGGCGTCGTGCAGGCGTCGACGGCATTCTGGCCGGGATACACCGAGCGCACGGAGTTCCACGGGACGAAGGGCACGGCGATTATCTCGGGCGACAAGCTGACCACCTGGGATGTGGAGAACGATGCGGGCGAACCGGCGCCGTTGGCAAAGGAAGTTGCTTCGGGCGCGAGCGATCCGATGGCGATTTCGCTAGAGCCGTTCGAACGCCAGTTCCTGGATTTCGGCGACGCGATCGCAAAGGGGCGGAGGCCGAAGATGGCCGGAGAAGAGGGCTATCAGGCGTTGGAGATCGTGGACGCGGTGTACCGGTCGTGCCGTACAGGCGAAAAAGTCACCCTGTAAATGGCGTGTCCGGCCAATTATTGGCCGGACGTTTTCGGTAACTGATTTCTTTTCAACTCGCATCCCGAGGTCCGGCCAATCGGTTGGTCGGAATCTCGCGCCGGTTGAAGATAATTCCCATCCGAGCCGCGACCAGCGCTCCGTCACCGTCGCGGCTCCGATTGGGGCTCGTTCTTCAACGAAGTCCCATGGGCCTGCGGCCCACCCAAAGCGATGAACACGCCGAGCTCAATCAGAGCCGCGACGGTGACGGAGCGGTGGTCGCGGCTTTGACGGAGGTTCTTCAATGGAGCGTTAAGGGGAGCTAGAGCACGTCTTCGAGCGGCGGGGGAATCGGGCCGGCCATTTCGAGGAGCTTCTCGTACAGGTCGTCGTAGAGTTTCGCGTAGGCGTCGACCGCGGGCTGGGGCTCAGGTGCCGTCTTGCGAGCGGCCTCGAAGGTGCGGCGCATTTGGCGCACGGCTACGAGCAGCATCTTCAATTCGTCTTCGTTAAACCCGAACGCTTTCGCCATGTCGCCACCAGTATCCAGCAGAATCCGCCCGCCAGCGCGAGGACGCTCAGCACCCGCGCGAAATGGCTTTCGAATCCGCCGTCAAATTTGAGTTCGACGGTGCAAGGTCCGCTGCAATGCGGCTCCACCACCATCTCTCCCAGTTTATCGCTCCACGTGGGAACGCGCCGTCCGCCGGAATACGCGGCCCAGCCCTTGTCCCAACTGATTTGTACGCTGAGGACCTGATCGGGCTGCATGGGGGCGGTGATCACGGCATCGCTGGATCCGCGCCACTGGAACGCGGCGAGCGGATACTCGGGATTCTCCAGCGCGTTCATGTACGGCTCGAGCACCGACCAGCCATAGAGCGCGAGCGGCTTCATCATGATGTCGCCGCGGCGCATGACGTGAGCGAGCGAGCGCGAACGCCGGGGCAGATCGTAGACCGCGTCGCCGCCATCGCGCCACAGTTCCTTCAGGCCGCGAAGTTTCTCAACGTGAGAGATGGGGTGATAGTACTCGGCGGAATCCTTGCCGCCGCCGATCATCGCATCGCAGCCATAGGCGCGCAGCAGGTCCACCATGGTCGGCTGATCGCTCCCCGCATAAACGTGGAAAATCAGCGCCGGTACGAAAGGGTTGCTGATGCCGTTGTCAAAGCCGCCGGTGATCTGCGGAGCATCGCTGAAGGCGTTCAGCCAGAAGCCGATCGTGCCGGGAGCGAAGACGCGCGCGCCGGGCATGTGGGCATCCAACCATTTGGCGGTCTTGTACTCGATTGTGGTTTCTATTTTGATCGGCCGCTCTTCCCACCGTGCGGTGCGGCGCTGCTTCTTGACGATCGGCACGCATGCGATCACGAGGATCGCGCAGATGCCGACCACGTGCCAGCGTTCAAGATGCTTGCCGGTCCAGCGAATCAGCGGCCAGACGGCGAAGACGACGGCCACCCAGAGGAACATGTCCATCTCCAGGTGGTAACGATCGGGTTGCGGCAAGAGCGAGAGCTTGAACCAGTAGCGGCCGAGCGCGGCGCAGCCGGTGATGAGCGATGCCAGGATCGCGAAGCGCGTGTGGCGTGTGAGCTTCCACCGTTCCATGGCCCACGCGAGAAGCAGAAATGCCGTCGCTACTCCAGCTACGAAAATGCGCTGTGTGTTGTCGGCGCGAAAGTTGTTGGCCACCCGCGGTGCGTTGGCGCGGATCACGGCGATAGTGGAAGGCGACAGCCACGGCATCGCCATCGCATACGCCCAGAGCCCGAGCGCCGCGACGCGCAGAAGAATCGGGAACGTCCTCTGTCCGGCCGGCAATCCCGCGAACAGGTACGCAGTGAGGCACATGGCGAGCGCCATGCCTCCCAGCCAGTTGCTCATCGGCGCGGCGGCAATCCCGAGCGCGGCCGCCATCCACCACCACGGCTTGCGCTTTTCGAAAGCGACGTGGAGCAGGCCGATCGCCAGCGCCAGCAGGCACATCGACGTGAGGTGCGGACCTTCGCCGTAGTTGACGAGCGTGATCAGGCGGCGCGGACCGAAGAGTCCGTCGACATCGAGACGCACCGAGGGCACCAGCACGCACGTGGGCGAAATGATCGAATAGCCGATCGCGGCGACGAGCGCGCAGGGGCGGCTGCCTGAGAGCCGCCACGCCATCCAGAAGAGCGTAACTGGCCCAAGAGCGTAAATCGTGGCGACGACGAAGTGATACGAGAGACCGGGGTCGACGTGAAAGGTCGAGATCCCCAGCGCCACGATCCAATGGAGCAGCGGCGGGTAGCTATCGGGATACGGGATGCCGCCGTACCAGATGGGGAACCATTCGAGTTGTCCCCAGTGTCGCGATACATAGCGCGCGATGCCGATGAAGGCGGCCTCGATCGAGCCCATCTGGTTGGTGTACGCGGTGCGGAAGAGCCACTGCGTGATCGCGGCGTTGAGCGCGAAGAGAAGGACCGCGCACCCGAGAGTCTTGGCGTATTCGCGGCGCATCAGGCGCGCTCCGGACGGAAGAATGCGCGGTAGAACGTGAACAGCGCGGCGATCCAGGTCAGGGCGCAGAGCGCCGCCATAGCCCGCTGTTCGAGAGTTCCCCAGTAGTGAAGCTCGATGCGGCTGGACGCAGCCGGCGAAGGATGCAGGACAACGAATCCGAGCGCGTCCTGCGTGATGGCGATTTCGCGGCCGTCCTGCGTGGCGCGCCAGCCGCGGTCGTTATTGACCTGCACGGCGATTCGATGTCC
>JAOAPT010000545.1 GCA_025463045.1 Candidatus Solibacter sp. | reverse complement strand
GAACTTGGCGCGCACGCCCTGATAATGCGCGGCGGGAATTTCGATGCGCCACTTCCTCAGGGCCTCGCGATTCCGGCGATTGAGCGCGTTCTGCTCTTCGGTGCGCGGCGGGCGCGCCGTCCGCGGCATGCCGTAAGGAGTAGGCGGCTCGGGCGGCAGCGGTTGTCCGGCTGGTTCCAGATTCGGCGAGAACAACTCGATCTCGCCGATGCGGCAGAACTGCACCGCCTGGATAATCGCGTCGAGATTGTCCTGCCCGGGCGTGCGAGGCAGATCGCGGAAGCTGTAGGTGATGGTGCCAAGGCGAACGCCGTTGACCGTCGAATCGATTCCCGCCCCGTAAGCGATTGCCGCGGGCGCAGCGAGCGCAATCCTGGTGAAATCCCGTCTTGTATACATCCAGTCCCTCCGGTGCCCGCAGTATATCGCATGGCGCGAACTCGCATGCTAGACTCCTTTTTTGAGCGTCCCCGTTTTGAGCGTCCCCGGTCGAGTTCTCGCCTGCCTGTTATGTGCCGCCGTCCTGTGGGCGGGGACATGCCCGAATCCGCCCATGCCCGCGGCCAACTCTTCCGCGATCCCGGCGGACGTCTGCATTCCCGACCCGTTCACGACGCTCACGATCGACTTCTTCGACGACTACTCCTGGCGCGCGTTCGTCGCGATGGTGTGGCCGGCCGCCAAAGGACAGCGCGGCGCGCCGGACGAGAAGGCGCCGCTGAGCGGTCCCGGTCCGCGAGTTTTCGAAACGTTCAAGAGTCTGTGGGAGATCTTCCATCAGGATGGCAGCGCGCCCGCGGAGTTCGATGCCTACGAGCCGCCGGCACGGAATGCGTGCAGGGCGACGACCGGATTCGGCAGCGTGGTGCTCGCGTCGTTCAATGGGATCGACGACATCGGGCAGGCCGGAATCGGCGAACTCACCGGCCCGCTGGTCGCGCAGAACGGGCGGTATGTGCGCTACCAAACGCTGTACAACAAGATCGCGTACGACTTCATCGTGCGCAATCGCTACTACCTGCGGAGTAGTCTGCCTGAGGTGCCGACTCCGCGCCCGGCGCTGCCCGTGATGCAGTTTCCGTATGGCTCGATCGCGATCAAGGCGGCGTGGCTCGACATGAAAGGCTTCCCCGCCGCGCAGCAGCGGCGATTCTACACCCGCAGTGCGACCGTCAAAGAGCCGGCGACGGGCAAGTGCTCAACGGTCCGCGTGGGGCTCGTCGGATTGCACATCGTCCAGAAGACCAGCAGCCGCCCGCAGTGGATCTGGTCGAGCTTCGAGCAGGTCGACAGCGTACCTCTCTTTCAGGGCGGCGTCGGCAAGTTCACGTTCAATGACGGAACGCCCGCACCGATGCCGGCGGAGAATCCGCTGCCGCTCGTGCCCCTGGCGCGACAGCCGGCGAAGCCGTTCAACGTGCTGCGGGCGCGCGTGTCGCCGGTCCACGAAAAGACCGTCTTCATGAATCAGCGCTATCACCAATTGCTCGAGGGCACGGTGTGGAAGTATTACAACCTGATCACCACGCAGTGGCCGCTTTTGACGGGTAATCAGGCGGTGCCCGTGCCACCGGCACAGACGGGCGAAATCTTTTTCACCTTTCCGGGAACGGGCCCGGGATCGAGCGCGGCGTCCTCGTGGGCAAACGTCACGATGGAGACGTTCGATCAGGCGCGCCCGGAGCTCGGGTGCATGAGCTGTCACAATCAGGCGCGCCTGGGGGCGGACTTCCTGTGGTCCGTGCTGGATCACGCGTGGCCAGCGAAGTTCGGCGTTGCGGAATCCGCGGTGCGGCATTGAATGCGCGTGGCGGCTAAGTTGAAAATGACGCTGCAAAAAGTGATCGTTTCGTCCCTTGTTGTGCCCCGAACGGGGCCATGGAGAACTCCGTTGGAGAACACACTCCAATCGGAGCCGCGACGGTTACGGAGCGGTGGTCGCGCGGAGTGACCACCGCTCCCTCACGGTCGCGGCTCAGATGGGCGCCCGTCTTTAGCGGCACAGGCGCCTGGGTATTCGAGCCTCGCGCGTGTCTGCCGGAGCAGTTTCGGTACTGGGCACGTCCGGTACTCTGAGCTCTTGTGCGCCAGCGTGCGAGCGTTTGTAATCGAGTGGTGCTCCCACTTCTTTTCTTGATCGCCACTTCCGCCACCCACACATCCGCGCCGCGCCCGAAGGCCCTCGCTGCATGCAGCGCCGTCACCGCGGAGGACGTGCACCTGGCGCTCGGAATTCATTTCCGCAGGGCCGGCGAGACCGCGTCCACGTGCGATTACACTGCCGGGAACGCGCAGGTGTCCGTCAGCATCCAGCAACTGAAGGCGCCGATCGATATCGCGGCCGAGATCGCCGCGCTCAAACTGGAGTTGCCGGGCTCCACCGCGAGGATCGTGAATTCGGTAGGCGGCGAAGCGTTTCTATTGGAGATCGCGGGTGCCGGCGCACAAGTGCACGCGATCCGCGGCGAGCGCGACTACGTGATGATCTCAATTCTCGGCCTGGGCGATGCGGACGCCGTGGGCCCCGCCGCGGAACGGCTGGCGCGCGCCGCGCTCGCTCGCCTCTGAGTGGCACTCGGCGCGTGACGGGCGTAACATCATTGACTATGACCCGACGCACCGCCCTTGCCGTTCTCGCAGCCACGCTTGCTCGAGCCGCCGCCCGTCTGCCGGCCAACAGGAATGTTCGCTGGGCGCTTGGCGCCAACCTGTGGAACTCATTCCCGCGCGTTCCGTTCACTGATATTCTCGACGTGATGAAGGACACGGGCTTCATCGGCATCCGCATGACGCAGTTCCCGCAGATTCTGAAAACCTACAGCATTACGGTTCCCGAATTGCAGAAGGAGCTTGCAAAACGCGGCTGTCACATTATTACTATCTCCTTCAACGGTCCGACGCACGATCCGTCGAAGCGCGCCGAGGTGGTCGCCAACGCGAAGACTGCGATGACCTTCCTCAAGGAGTTCGACGCGAAGCACCTCGTAGTATTCTCACCGAATCGCAGCAACGCGAGCGAGGCGGGCTTCAAGGCCATGTGCGAATGCTTCAACGCGATCGGCGAGGCGGCGGGCGAAATGGGATTCCGCGCCGGCCTGCACAATCACATGGGACAGATCGTGCAGACCAGGGAGGAAGTCGACCGCTGCATGGCGATGACCGATCCCAAGCTGTTCTCCTTCTCGCCCGACACCGCCCATCTGTATCTCGCGGATTGCGACGTGGTGCAGACCATCGACCAGCACAAGAGCCGCCTGATGCTGCTGGATTACAAGGACGCGCGCAAGAACAGCGATAAACTGCTGGACAACATCTTCGACCTCGGCGATGGCGCGGTGGATTTTCCCGGCTGCCATCGCGTGCTGAAATCGATCGGCTTCAAGGGCTGGCTCTGCGTGGATCTCGACGTCGCGCGCAAGGGTCCGCGCGCCAGCTACGAGCGCTGCGCGCAGTACGTAGTGGATAAACTGGAGTCGATCTATGTCTGATGTGAATCGGTCTGATGTGAATCGGTCTGATGTGAATCGGTCTGAGGTCACTCGCCGAACTTTGCTCGCCGGCGTGGCGGGCAGCGCGCTCGCCGCCGGAACGCGCATCATCGATCCGCACGTACACGTGTGGAAGCACGATCCCGCTTTTCCGTTCGCGGAAGGCGCGAAGGTGCCGGAGCGCGACGCCGCGCCCGAAACGCTGCTCGACCTGATGAAGACGAACGGCGTGGCGCGCACGGTCATCATCCAGGTGATCCATTACCGCTACGACAATCGCTATCTCGCCGGAGTGCTGAAGAAATATCCGGGCACATTCCAGGGCGTCTGCCGCGTCGATCCCCTCGACCCCGCGTCGCCGGATCACCTGAGCAAGCTGACCTCGGAAGGCTTCCGCGGCGTGCGCCTCAGTCCGGCCGGCAACGCGGGCGGCGATTGGTTTCGCGGTCCGCTGATGCCGCCATTGTGGAAGCGGTGCGAAGAATTGAAGATCCCAATGACCGTGCTTGCGCCGATCAGCCGCATGCCGGAGGTCGCACTGCTGCTCGATAAACTGCCCGACTTGACGGTAGTCATCGACCACATGGCCGATTGTCCGATCGATCAACCCGCGGAGTTGGAGAAGCTGATCGCGCTGAAGCGATATCCCAAGCTATTCGTGAAGATCTCCCACACGTGGTCGATCTCCAGGCAGCCATATCCGTGGCCCGACGCGCAGGAATACGTGAAGCGTCTCCACGAGGCCTTCGGCCCGGAGCGTCTGATGTGGGCGACGGACTGGCCGATTGTCGACGGCTACTCCCGATACGAGCGCGCGCTCAGCGTGGTGCGCGACGACATGAAATTCCTCACTGCAGAGGACAAGAGCTGGATAATGAGCAAGACCATCGAACGCGTCTGGCCTTTTGGAGATTGATCGCATGCGGATACTGCTGGCACTTATGATTGGCGCGGTGGGGTACGCGCAAATTCCCGCGCAGGACTCGCGCAATACGGAAATTCCGAATACCGATTTCCACTTCACGGCGCGCCCGTACAAGACGCTCGCCGAGTGGCAGGCGCGGCGCGAACACTTGCGCAAGCAGGTGCTTTCCGCCACCGGTCTGATGCCGATGCTGCCGAAGAACGACCTTCACCCGCAGATCTTCGGCAAGATCGAAAACCGCACCTACAGCATCGAGAAGGTGCTGATCGAAACCCTGCCGGGCTACTATCTCGGCGGCAATCTGTATCGCCCGATGAAGACGCCGCCGCCCGGCGGATTTCCAGCCATCGTCTCGCCACACGGCCACTGGCAGTACGGCCGCCTGGAGCACTCCGCGGTCGCGTCGGTTCCGGCGCGCTGCATCTCGCTCGCGCAGCAGGGCTATATCGTGTTCGCGTACGATATGGTCGGCTACAACGACACGATCCAGACGCCGCACGCGTTCGGCGGACCGCGCGAACAGCTCTGGGATTTCGGCCCGCTGAGCCTGCAGTTGTGGAACTCGATCCGCGCCGTGGATTTCATTGAGTCGCTGCCCGGCGTCAATCACGCGAGGATCGGCGCCACCGGAGCGTCGGGCGGCGCGACGCAGACGCTGCTGCTCGAAGCGGTCGACGATCGCATCACATACTCCGCGCCGGTGAACATGGTCTCCGCGATTATGCAAGGCGGCGATTTCTGCGAGAACGCACCGAATCTGCGCCTCGACACATTCAACGTGGAGATCGCGTCGATCATGGCGCCGCGCCCGATGATCCTCGTTTCCGCCACCGGCGATTGGACGAAGAACACCGCGACCGAAGAGTTTCCCGCCGTCCGCGCGATCTACGAACTCTACGACAAGGCGGCGAATGTGGAAACGGTGCACCTCGACGCGCCGCACAATTACAACCAGCAGAATCGCGAGGCGGTGTATCGCTTCTTCGGCAAGCATGTGCTCGGCGAGAGCGATCCCGCCCTATTCAAAGAGCGCAATATTCGCCTCGAAAAACTCCAGGACATGCTCGCGCTGCACAATCGCAAGTTGCCCGACAACGCGCTGGATTACGACGGCGTCGCCGCGCTCTGGATCCGCATGGCCCAGGAGCGCGCGAGTTCCGTGAACGATCGCGCACAAGCCCGTGAAATGCTGGAGCTCGCGCTTGGCGCCGAATGGCCGGAGCGGGCGACCACCGACGCGACCGGCGAGACCATCCTCTTCGCGCGCCCCGTCCGTGGCGATCGCGTCGCCGGCCATTTGCGCCAGGGGGCGGGACGCAAGATCCTGTTCGTACATCCCGAGGGCGCCGATGCCGCGCGCAAGAGCGCCGAATACGCCGCGCTCGCCCGCACCGGACGCCCGCTCTACACGATCGACGCGTTCCAGACCGGTTCGGCCGTCGCTCCGCGCAATCGCGACGCGAAGATGTTCCTCACCTTCAATCGCAGCGACGATGCGAATCGTGTACAGGATATCCTCACCGTCCTGCGTGCGCTCGATTCCGACGTCGAACTCGTCGGAACCGGCAAGGCCGCCGTGTGGTGCCAGTTCGCCGCCGCGCTCGCACGACGTCCTGTCAGCCTGAAGGCAGACCTCGGAAGTTTCACCGGCAGCGATCAGGATTACGTCGAGCGCTTCTTCGTCCCTGGCATACAACGCGCCGGCGGACTGCGTGCCGCGCGCCTGTTGACCGAAAATAAGAATTGATGATCGCCACTGTAAACCCGGCGACGGGTGAGACCATCGCCGCGTTCGACGCCCTGACCGAACCGCAGCTCGAAGAAAAGCTCGCGCGCTCTGCCGAGGCGTATCGTTCCTACCGCCGCACCACGTTCGCCGACCGAGCGCGTTGGCTCGCGTGCGCCGCCGACATCCTCGAAAACGAGCGCGATCGATTCGGCCGCCTGATGACGCTCGAAATGGGGAAGCCAATCGAAGCCGCTCGACAGGAGGCGGCTAAGTGCGCGCTCGCCTGCCGCTACTACGTCGAGCACGGCGAGCGCCTGCTGGCCGACGAGCCAGTCGAACTGGGCGGCCCGCGCGCGTTCATTCGCTATCAGCCGATCGGCCCGGTGCTCGCCGTGATGCCGTGGAATTTTCCGTTCTGGCAGGTCTTCCGCTTCCTCGCGCCGGCGCTGATGGCGGGCAACGTCGGGCTGCTCAAGCACTCATCGAACGTGCCGCAGTGCGCGCTCGCGATCGAGGACATCGTGCGGCGCGCAGGTTTTCCCGCGGACGCATTTCAAACACTCCTCATCGGCTCGGACACGGTACGCCGCGTCATCGAAGATTCGCGGGTCAAGGCCGTCACGCTGACCGGCAGCGAACCGGCGGGCCGGCTGGTCGCAGCGCAGGCCGGCGGCCAGATCAAGAAGACCGTCCTCGAACTCGGCGGCAGCGATCCCTTCATCGTAATGCCAAGTGCGCCACTCGATGCGACGGTGCACACCGCGGTGCAGGCGCGAGTGATCAACAACGGACAATCGTGCATCGCCGCCAAGCGCTTCATCGTCGACCAATCGATCGCCGCGGAGTTCGAGGCGAAGTTCGTCGATGCGATGCAGCGTCTGGTGATCGGCGACCCGATGGACGAGGCGACACAGATCGGCCCGCTGGCGACGCGCGCCATCCGCGATGAACTCGACGATCAGGTGCGCCGGTCTATCGACGCCGGCGCACGCGTACTCACCGGCGGTCATCCGCTGGATGGGCCGGGCAACTTTTACGCGCCTACGGTCTTGGTGGACACAGCCGCTGGTTCGCCGGCCTGCTGCGAGGAATTCTTCGGACCCGTAGCGGTCATCCTGCGCGCCGCCGGCATGGATGACGCGATACGGATTGCCAACGACACGCCCTTCGGACTCGGCGCGAGCGCGTGGACTACGGACGTCGCGGAACAGGAGCGCTTCATCGACGAGATCGAATCCGGCATGGTCTTCGTCAATGGTATGGTCGCGTCCGATCCGCGGCTTCCGTTCGGTGGGGTGAAAACCTCAGGCTATGGCCGCGAACTCGGCGCATGGGGCATTCGCGAGTTCGTCAATGTGAAGTCCGTCGCGGTTCGCTGACGAACATCGCGCCGAACGGCCACCCGATTGCAAACCATGGTGGGGAGGTATATACATCATGCGCAAATTTGTACTCGCCCTGGCGTTCGCGTCGCCGGCACTTATGCTGGCCGCGGACTCCGCACAGGAGCGGTTGGCGGACGCCACCACGGTTTTCAAAGAGGTGATGTCGACGCCCGACAAAGGGATTCCGCAGGATCTACTCGAGAAGGCGCATTGCGTCATCATCGTACCGGGAATGAAGCAGGCGGCGTTCGTTGTGGGCGGCAAGTACGGCCGTGGCTATGCTGTGTGCCGCCGCATTGCCAGCGGCGGCGGATGGGGTGCGCCCGCTGCTGTTCGCGTGGAAGGCGGCAGCTTTGGTTTCCAGATCGGCGGATCGGCCACGGATGTCGTGATGCTGGTAATGAACGACCGCGGCATGCGGCGTTTGCTCGAAGATAAATTCACTCTCGGCGCCGAAGCGACCGTTGCCGCCGGACCGGTGGGCCGCTCGACCAGCGCGAACACCGACGTGCAGTTGTCGGCGGAAATTCTCTCCTGGTCGCGATCCAAGGGTCTGTTCGCTGGAATCGCACTGCAGGGCGCCACCCTTCGTCCCGATAACGAGGCGAATCAGGAGTTGTACGGCAGCAAACTGACCAATAAGGAACTTCTGACCGGCAATGTGCCCCCTCCGCCTGCTGCGCAGGAATTGATCGCCACACTCAGCAAATTCTCGTATCGCGAAGAGAAAGACAAGCCGCTCGAAAACCGAGTTAAGGATACGGCGGATCGTAAGAAAAAAGATCATTAAGATGGAAGGATGCCGCTGTCTGCATCCGAACTTCGCGATCATCTTACATACTCGGCGTGGGCCAGCCAGCGGTTGGTCCACGCTGCTTCCGAACTCTCCGAAGCGGAACTTCTCCGCGATTTCCAAACGTCTGACCGTAGCGTCCTCGGTACGTTGGTGCACACCTTTGCCGGAGATCGCGTTTGGCTCGCGCGCCTGCAGGGTGCACCCCGGGCCTGCTTTTCCAGCGACGCCGATCATCATCTCTCCTTGCTGCAAAACGATTGGCCCGAGGTACACCGGCAGTGGAATGAACTCGCCGCCTGCTGGACCGACGACAGCGTAGCCGCGGAGCTTACCTATCAGGATCTACGCGGCAACACTTGGACGAACCCGATTGGAAACTGGTCTTCCACGTGGTCAATCACGCGACTCACCATCGCGGCCAGGTCGCGGGCTTCCTGCGCACCATGGGCCGTGTCCCGCCGCCACTCGACTTGATCGCGTATTACCGTCTGTCGTGAGCTACGCGAGAATTTCCTTCACCACGTCGCCCGAAATCCCGGTAAGACGCACGTCGAGACCCTGAAATTTCATCGCCAGCCGTTTGTGGTCCACACCCAGCAAGTGCAGCATCGTGGCGTGGAAATCGTGCACGCTCACCGGATTCTCTTCCGCGGCATACCCGAGTTCATCGGTCGTGCCATGCGTGATCCCGCCCTTAATCCCGCCGCCGGCCGCCATGAACGAGAAGCCCTTGATGTGATGATCGCGTCCGTCGCCGCCCTGCGACATCGGCGTACGCCCGAACTCGCCGCCCCAGATCACCAGCGTGTCATCAAGCATGCCGCGCTGCTTCAGATCGTTGATCAACGCGGCGGTCGGACGGTCCACCTCTTCGGCCTTGAGCGCGGTGTTCACTTTCACGCCGCTGTGATGATCCCAATCGCGGTGATAGAGCTGGATGAAGCGCACGCCCCGCTCCGCGAGGCGCCGCGCCAGCAGGCAGTTCGACGCGAACGATCCATCGCCCGGATGCGCACCGTAGGCGTCCAGCACCTGCTGCGGCTCCCTGCTCATATCCACCAGGTCCGGCACGCTGGTTTGCATCTTGAACGCCATCTCGTACTGCGCCACGCGCGTCAGGATTTCGGGATCCTTGAGCCGTTCGTATTGCGTTCGATTGAGCGCGTTGATCGCGTCGATCGAGTCCTTCTGCAGCGCCGCGTTCATGCCCTGCGGATTTTGGATATACAGCACGGGGTCGCCGATCGAGTTGAGCTTGACGCCCTGAAAGCGGCTCGGCAAGAGACCTGCCGACCATTGACGAGACGCGATCGGCTGCATCTGCCCGCCCTTGCCGGCCGAGAGCAGCACGACGAAGCCCGGCAGATCCTGCGTCTCCGCGCCCAGCCCGTATAACACCCATGAACCCATGCTCGGCCGCCCCGCTAGAATCGAGCCGGTGTTCATGATCGTGTGCGCCGGGTCGTGATTGATCTGCTCGGTCCACATCGAGCGGATGATGCAGATCTCGTCAGCCACGCTGCCGATGTGCGGGAAGAGTTCGCAGATCTCCTGCCCGTTCTTGCCAAATTTCTTGAAGCCGTGCTGCGGCCCGAAACAGATCAGAGGCTTGCCCTGCAATTGCGCGATCTGTTGTCCTTTGGTAAACGAATCGGGCATGCCCTTGCCGTGCATCTCGGCGAGCTTCGGCTTGTAATCGAACGTCTCCAGGTGCGAAGGTCCGCCCGCCTGATACAGGAAAATCACGCGCTTCGCCTTCGCCGGATGATGCAGAGGATTGATCACGCCGCGCGAGGCCTGAGGCTCCGCCATCAACGAATTCAACCCGAGCAGTCCGAGGCCTGAAATGCCATAGCGGAGAAACGTGCGCCGGAGAATTTCATCGTCGTGCGATTTCATCGTCAGTTCCTCGTGATCGTCTCGTGCATATTGAGGATGGCGCGCGCTACGGTCGTCATCGCCGCAAACTCGGCATCCTTCAAGCCGGTCGCCACCGGAGCTTCCCCCTCATGAATCAACGCGCGCGCATCGGCCGGCGAGCGCTGGAACGTCGCGAGACTCTTCGCGTACAGTCCCGCCAGCGTGCGCCGTTCTTCCGGTGCGGGCGCGCGATTCACTGCGCGCTGGAACGCCCAGTCCACGCGCGCATTCCACTCGCGCCCGTGCTGCAGAATATTCTGCGCGAACACGCGCGCCGCCTCCACGTAGATCGGATCGTTGAGCAAATCCAGCGCCTGCAGCGGCGTATTCGAGTTCACGCGATTGACCGTGCATTCCTCGCGGGTCGGCGCGTCGAAGTTCACCATGCTCGGATGCAGGAAAGATCGCTGCCAGAACGAATACACGCCGCGGCGATAGAGTTCACCGCCCCTGCTCGCCGCGTACTCACGCTTCGGAAAATTCAGCGTTGCCAGATATCCGTCCGGCTGATAG
>JAOAPT010000999.1 GCA_025463045.1 Candidatus Solibacter sp. | reverse complement strand
ATCGTGCAGGAGATCACCGAGCACCACGGAACGTACGACGAGGAGAGGCGGCAGTTGGTGCGATCGACCATCGGCGGACAGACGCGAGAGTATCAATTGACGCCGGCGCGCACAGTGCCCTTGAGCGAGTGGGATTGCGAAGGAGTCAAGTGGCGCCACTTCGCGCGCGCCGATGGAACGCTCTTCCAGTATCCCGGAGAGTGTACCAGTTACTCGCCCAAAACTAACTCACGGTAACTTCAGCAGGAGCCGCGGGCGCTTCCACCTGGTGTTTGCATTCCGGATTGGGGCACTGGTGGAACGCACCCGACTTCAGGAACTTCTCCACCATGTAAGGGCTGCCGCACTCGGTGCACTTTTCGGAGACCGGTTTGCCCCACGCGACGAAACTGCAATCGGGATAGCGGTTGCAGCCGTAGAAGGTCTTGCCCTTCTTGGAGCGGCGCTCGATGATGTCGCCTTCCGAGCACTCGGGGCACTTCACACCGATGGTCTTCTGCTTGACGTACTTGCAGGTCGGGTAGTTGCTGCAGGCGGTGAACTCACCGAAGCGGCCGTACTTCATCACCAGGTTGTTGCCGCACTGCGGGCATGGCTCGTCGAGCGGCACGTCCTTCTTCTGGGTGCCCCCGATTTGCTTGGTGGTCTTGCAATCGGGATATTCGGTGCATGCGAAGAAGGTGCCGAAGCGGCCCTTCTTGAGCACCATCGGACGTCCGCAATTCTCGCACGTCTCTTCGTCGCCCTGATCGCTGAGGTCCGCGCCTTCGAGGTCGGGAAGGTCGACGGTCAGCTCACGAGTATAGGTGCAGAATTCTTCCTTGCGGCGCACCGTGAGCGCGACGCCTTCCGCGGTATCGTTCAGATCGAGCTCGTAGAAGCCCTTCATCTGCGGATAGCGCGCCTGCAGCTTTTCCAGGCGCTCTTCGATTTTGCCGCGATCTTCCTGGCGCTTGGCGGCGATATCCTTCTCAAACTTCTTCATCGCGGCGCTGACCGGCTTGGGCAGTTTCGGAGAGGCGGGCTCGACGACGAATTCGCCGCTCTGGCTCCACGTGAAGGTCAGGTGTGGATACTTGTTGTGCAGCTTTTCGGTCGCCGCATTGATCTTCTTCATCGCCCGCTCGCGGCGCACGGCGATATCCTTCTGCACTTTTTCGAGATCGCTCTCGATGCTCTTGGAAGAAAAGTCAGGATAGCCGGTGCAGGCGATGAAGCTGCCGTGTTTGCCCCACTTGATGACCAGGGGACGGCCGCACTTTTCGCAGATCAAGTCGGTGGGTTTTTCCATCCGCTTGATGTCGGTCATGTGCTCTTCGGCGTGCTTGAGATCCTTATCGAAGCGGGTGTAGAACTCGCCCATGGCGGCCCGCCAATCGAGCTTGCCGTCTTCGATTTCGTCGAGCTCTTCTTCCATCCGCGCCGTGTACTTCACGTCGAAGATGTCGTCGAAGCTCTCGAGCAGAAGGTCGGTGACAACCATGCCGAGTTCGGTCGGGGTGAAGCGGCCGCTCTCCTTATTCACGTACTCGCGCTCCTGAATCGTGCTCAGGATGGTCGCGTAGGTGGAGGGGCGTCCGACGCCGTCGGCTTCGAGGCGCTTGACGAGCGTGGCTTCGTTGTAACGCGGCGGCGGTTCGGTGAAATGCTGTTCCGGCCGGATGGCTTCGAGGCGCAGGTGCTCGCCCTCGGCGACCGCGGGCAGGCGGTGCTTCAGCTCTTCGTCATCCTCATCGACCGCGTCCTTGCCTTCCTGGTAGACCTTGAGGAAGCCATCGAATTTGGGAACGCTGCCGGTGGCGCGGAAGGTGTAATCGACGGCGTTCTTGCCGCGCGCCGAGACGTCGATCGTTGTCTGATCGAAGAGCGCGGGCATCATCTGGCTGGCTACGAAGCGGTTCCAGATGAGGCGGTAGAGCTTCATTTCGTCTTCGGGCAGGTACGGTTCCACCACCTCCGGCGAGAAGGCCATGGAAGTGGGGCGGATCGCTTCGTGCGCGTCCTGCGCATCCTTCTTGCTCTTGTAAATGACCGGCGCCGGGGGCAGGGAAGCGGCGCCGTAGCGCTCGCTGATGTAATTGCGGACGTCGGTGATGGCGTCGTCGGAGGTACGCGTCGAATCGGTACGCATGTAGGTGATGAGACCCACGGCGCCTTCCTGTCCGACTTCGAGACCTTCATACAAACGCTGCGCGAGCATCATGGTGCGCTTCACACTGAATCGAAGCTTGCGCGAGGAATCCTGCTGCAAGGTGGAAGTGATGAAGGGCGCGACCGGGTTGCGCTTTTTCTCACGCGTGGCCACGCTTTTGACGATGTAATCGGCGCCTTCGAGCTGGGCGACCAGCGCGCCGGTGACGTCCTGCGAACCGAGCTCGGGCGTTTCGTCGTTCGCCTTGATGAGGCGCGTGCTGAGCATGGGCGGAGTGCCGGCCAGCAGGTCGGCATCGACCGTCCAATATTCCTTCTTTTGGAACGCGCGGATTTCGCGTTCGCGTTCCACGATGACGCGGAGGGCGACGGTCTGCACGCGTCCGGCGGAGAGACCGCGGCGCACTTTGTCCCAGAGGAGCGGAGAGATTTTGTATCCGACGAGACGATCCAAAACGCGGCGCGCCTGCTGCGCATCCACCAGGTGAGTGTTCACCTGCGTGGGGTGCTCGAAGGCCTTTTCGACGGCCTTTTTGGTGATCTCGTTAAACATCACACGGAAGATTTCGGGATTGCCGTTTTTCTTGCCGCCGAGTTCTTCCTGGAGGTGAAAACAGATGGCTTCGCCTTCGCGATCCGGATCGGCCGCGAGGTAGATTTGGTCGACGTTCTTGGCGGCGGCACGCAGCTCACCCATGAGCTTTTTCTTGCCTTCGATGACTTCGTAGCTGGGTTCGAACCCGTGCTCTACATCGACCGCGAGGTCCCGCTTGGGGAGATCTTTGATATGACCGAGAGAAGCTTTGACGACGTACTGCTTACCCAGGTATTTGTTGATGGTCTTCGCCTTGGCAGGCGACTCCACGATTACCAGAGCCTTTGGCATAGGAAACTTTCGAAACGCGGCACCCTTCCGCCGCTAGAAATGATGAATGCAATTTACCCAGTGACGTTACCACACTTTAACAAAGTTCTTGCCCGGAAGTTGCTTCACCAGGCCGAGCATCTCCAGTTCAAAGAGGGCGGCAATGAGTTCGGAGGGAGACGTATCTTCCACCTTTTCAATGAGATCGTCGAGATGTGTCGCGGTATCCACCTGGAGCGCTTCGAGCGCCCTTCGAGCCGTTGCATCCAGCTCCTGCGACGAATCACTTAATAATGATGCCTGATCTCCGTTCAAAGATGCAGAGCCGTCGGCGAGGAGGAGCTTGCGGCCCTTCTCAATGAGGCGGCGGCGCGACTCGGGCGGGAGGTCGGCGACCACGTCGTTCCAATCCTGTATGAGGCGCGCGCCCTGCTTTATCAACAGGTTGGGGCCCCAGCTCAGTTTCGAGGTGATGTTGCCGGGGACGGCGAAGACTTCGCGTCCCTGGTCGATGGCGAGTTTGGCGGTGATCGCCGAACCGGAGTACTGCGCGCCCTCGACGATCAGGGTTCCCACGCTCAATCCGCTGATGATCCGATTGCGAATCGGGAAGTTCTGCGGGAAGGCGACGGCGCCCATCGGGAATTCGGAGATGATGAGTCCTTTGAGCACAAGATCGGCGGCGAGCTTGCGATTCTCCATTGGATAGATGACGTCGGCGCCGCAGCCGAGGACGGCAATGGTGTCGCCGCCACGAGCCAGCGCGCCTTTGTGGGCCGCAGTGTCGATGCCGCGCGCCATGCCGCTGACGATGGTGAGCCCGGCGTGCGCGAGATCTCCGGCGAGACGCTCGGCGACGGCGATTCCGTAAGGCGTGGGGCGGCGTGTGCCGACGACGGCGAGGCAGAGCGTGTCGAGGAGCTCGACGCGGCCGCGGGCGAAGAGCAGCACCGGGGGATCAAAGATTTCGCGCAACGGGCGCGGATAGCGCGCGTCGCCGATGGTGATGGCGATTGCCCCGGCCTGCATCATGCGTTCCTGCTGCTGCGCCGCGTCCTCGAAGGTGCAGCCGCTGGCGACGGATTGGGCGACGGTGCCGCTCAATCCAGCGGCTTCGAGCTCGGTGCGGGATGCGCGGAAGATGGCCTGCGGGGTGCGGAAGCGGTCGAGCAGCTTACCGGTGGTGCGAGCTCCCAGGCCAGGAACGAGTTTCAGTGCAAGCCAGTGAAGCTCTTCTTCCCGGCTGATAGAGGCAGATTGCATTGCGGACTAATTCGAACTCGACGATAACAGCCAGCGGGTGCGGGCGCAAGCGGAGGGAAATCAGGCGACACGCTGGGAGGACGTCTCTTGGAGCTCCTGCGTCATGCAATCCCACCAGGCCCGCGGCTTGGCGAAAGGCCAGAACATCTCCATGTCGTCGTGATTCGGGCCGTGAAATAGTCTCTGGAAGGCAGCGAAGTCGAAGGGCGTTCACATGCTTGACGACGGTAGTTTCGGCTTCATGACAATGGCCGGGGATGAGTTCCGGGTGTGAATACAAACTCTCACTGCGAAATCAAATCCGAGAGCCGCTGGAAGCCTGTCCAGTGACGGCCCCTCAGGCTATATTAGGTCTGCGTGGCGGAATAGCGTGCACGCCGACCTCGACGGGCGACGCCCACTGGGCGTGGCAGGAGTTCCATTTAGGAAACCGAATCGTAGCACCATCCAGCTAGACAGGACCTATCCTGTTGGAATTACACAACTCTTACACACCATGAACGCCACCCTTGTTAGCGTGGAGGAGTACTCACAGAGTCAGGTCCGAGGGGAAAGAGTGAAAACTGAGAGCATTGCCGAAATCTGTCGTCGTCAGGGATTGAATAAGTTCACAGCGTTTGTCTTGGCGTTCCTACACGTCGGGGCCGTTGCCGCCCTGTTCATGTTCAGTTGGAAGTCTCTGGCCGTATCCTTTCTGCTTTATTGCATCTCCATCGGACTGGGCATCAGCATGGGCTACCACCGGCTGCATACTCACCGCTCTTATAAAGTACCTCTGTGGCTGGAATATGTGTTCGCCACTTGCGGCACGCTGACGTTGGAAGGCGGGCCGATCTTCTGGGTCGCCACGCATCGCATGCATCATCAGCTTTCGGATCTGCCGGGCGATCCGCATTCTCCGCGCGATGGCGCGTTCTGGTCTCACATGGGCTGGATTCTGTGGGGCGACAGCAATCACCGCAACACGCGCATGCTCGCCAAGTACGCTCCCGATCTCGCCAAGCATCCCTACTATGTGTGGCTCAATAACTGGCATTGGGTGCCGATCACGGTTCTTTCGGCCGGCATACTGGCCTGGGGCGGAATCGCGATGTTCTGCTGGGCGATCTGCTTGCGCGTAGTCTTCGGACTGCATACTACCTGGGCGGTGAATTCGGCCACCCATATGTGGGGCAGCCGCCGTTTCAATACGCGAGACGATTCGCGCAACAACTGGTGGATCGCGATCATCAGCTTCGGCGAAGGCTGGCACAACAATCACCATGCGCACCCCACCTCCGCGCGCCACGGCCTGACCTGGTACGAGTTCGATGCGAGCTGGCTGCTGATTAAGGCGATGAAGGCCGTCGGGCTGGCCAAAGGGGTCAAAGTGGTCAGCGTCGACAGCCGTCTGGTGGAGCGCGAAGCGGCGTAGCGGCGCGCCGTACGTTACTCTGGATTTGTGGACCTCACTGGGCGCCGTAAATCCGTAGCGGGATCGATTGCCCTGGCCGTGGGGCTGATCTCGGTACTGATCGTTCTCTACATCGGCTACGTCCTGCTGAATTGGCGCACCGGCATTTTGCTGGTGATGGGCGTGCTGCTGGTGTTGATGATCATCTGCGGCATCCTGCTGAACACGGTGTTTCTGGTGAGTGAGATCCGGCGCAACGAACAACACGACGCGTTCATCAACGCGGTCACCCACGAATTGAAAACGCCGGTGGCGTCGATCCGTCTCTACTTGGAGACGCTGCAGACGCGGCCCGTCGACGAGGCGAAGCGGAAAGAGTTCTACCGCATTATGCTGGACGACAGCGACCGGCTGCTCTCGACGATCGAGCAGGTGTTGCGCACCGGACGCGTCGGCAGCGCGGCACACCATCTGAATCGCACGCGGATCGATCTCGACGCAGTGGTGCGCGAGGCGGTGGACCGGGTGCGGACGCTGCACAAAGTCTCGACGGAATCGCTGTCGTATCAGCCGTGCGGACCGGCGGCCGTGATCGGCGATCTCGACGAAGTTCGCGCGGCGGTGACGAATCTGGTGGACAATGCGGTGAAGTACTCCGGGCCGGAGGTCAACGTGGTGGTGGAGACGGAACGGGTGGACCGGTCGGTGATCGTGCGCGTGAGAGATAGCGGACCGGGAATTCCGAAGGCGGAATTGAAGCGCGTTTTCCGCCGCTTCTATCGCGTGCCCGGGCCGCTCGCGTCGCGCGTGAAGGGGACGGGGCTCGGGCTTTACATCGTGCGCTCGGTTGCCAAGCGGCACGGCGGGCGTGCGTGGGCGGAGAGCGAAGGGCCTGGCCACGGAAGCACGTTTGCGCTGCAACTCCCGATCGCGCCATGAGCCGCATCCTGGTAGTCGAAGACGAATTGCACCTGGCCGACGGTCTGCGCTTCAACCTGGAAGCGGAAGGCTACGAGGTCGATGTGGTGGAGACCGGCGAGGCGGCGCTCGAGCAGTTGATGTCTTCGGAACGGCGGTTCGACGTCGTGGTGCTGGACGTCATGCTGCCCGGCAAAGACGGGTTCACGGTGATGAGCGAAATGCGCCAGGGCGGGCAGTTCATCCCGACGCTCATGCTGACGGCGCGCGGGCACGCGGACGATATTTTGCGCGGGTTCGAGGCGGGCGCTGACGACTATCTCACCAAGCCGTTCGAACTGGCGATCCTGATCGCGCGGATCCGCGGTCTGCTGCGGCGCAGGGAGTGGCTGAACGCGTCGCTGCCGCCGACGCCGGCGCCGCCCGAAGAGAATCCCGATAAGTTTGCGTTCGGCGATAAGTCGGTGCACTTCGACTTACTCGAGTTACATGTGCGCGATCAGGTGTTCCCGTTGACGTTGATGGAGGCGAACCTGCTGCGCTACCTGATTCAGCACGAGGGCAAGCCGGTGTCGCGGAAGTCGATGCTCGAGGAAGTGTGGGGTCTGCACGAGGACACGGACACACGGGCGATCGACAACTTCATCGTGCGGCTGCGGCGGTATGTCGAGGACGAGCCGACCAAGCCGCGGCATCTATTGACGGTGCGCGGCGTGGGTTACCGCTTCGTTGCGTCGCCGGCCAATGGGGTGTCATGAGACTCGTACGGCTGGCGCTGGCGTTGGCGTTTTCTGCGGCGGCGGCGGACTTCCACTTCGTACTGCTGGGAGATCGCACGGGCGAGGTACAGGCGGGCGTTTTCCAGAAGGTGCTCGCGCAATCGGCCGCGAACAGGCCGGCGTTTCTGCTGACCGTCGGCGATACGATCCAGGGCGGGAAAGACGCGACGGCTGAGAACGAGTGGAAGGACGTGGAGCGGATACTCGCGCCGTACCGTCGCATTCCGCTGTACTTGACACCGGGGAATCACGACGTTTGGTCGGCGGTGTCGGAGAGTCTGTTTACGAAATACTCGGGGCACCCGCTGCACTATAGCTTCGAATACGGCGGCGCGCATTTCGCGGTGCTCGATAACAGCCGGTCCGATGTGATGCCGGCGGCGGAGTTTGCGTGGTTGGAGGCGGATCTGCGCGCGCACGAGACGGCGGCGGTGAAGATGGTGATCTCGCACCGTCCGAGTTGGCTAATGGATGCGGCGCTCGGGAATACGAACTCCGCACTGCACAAGATGGCGAAGCAGTACGGCGTGTGCTGCGTGCTGGCGGGGCATGTGCATCAGTTGATCCACGCGGAGTTGGGCGGCGTGACGTATCTGGCGGCGCCGAGCGCGGGCGGTCATCTGCGGCTGAGCGCCAAGTACGAAGACGGCTGGTTCTTCGGCTGGACGAAGATCGACGTGAAGGGCTCGGACGTGTCGTTCGAAGTGCACTCTGTGGACGGGCAGGTGACGGGGTTGGGTGCGTGGGGACGGGCGGGGCTGGTGGTCAGGTGACCACATCAGATCAAGTACAATGAAGGCATGAAGAACCGGGTGATTGGTGCTACGGAGTTTAAATCCAAGTGCCTCGCGCTGCTCGACGAGATCGACGATCACGGCGGCACGATCACGGTCACGAAGCGCGGTCGTCCGGTCGCGACCATCTCACCTGCGAACAAGCGGAGGTTCAAAAATCCCGCCGGCATTCTGGCAGGTAAGGGCGTCATCATCGGCGACATCGTCAATTTCGATACGACTGACATGTGGGAGGCGGTGAGGACCGATCAGGGCCACTGACTTGAAACCTCGTTTGCTGCTCGATACCCATGTAGTGGTTCGTTGGCTTTACGAACCGAAGAAACTCTCGGCCGATCAGCGGCGTAGCCTTAACGAGGCTGTGAATCACGGGGAGTGCGTCGGCGTTAGCGCCTTCAGTTTGATCGAGATCGTTCTGCTCAATGAGCGGCAGCGGATCAAGGTACGATTGGATCGCCTCTTTCAAGAACTGAATGAGAACCCCGCATTCCAGATCCTTCCGCTCACGACGGCCATCGCTTGCGAAATGGCGGAGATCGGCGATGCTCTGCGGGATCCGGCCGATCGAATGATTGTCGCGACCGCGCGGGTTCACCGATTGCGGTTACTGACTGCGGACCAACGGATCATCGCTTCGAATCTGGTCGCGGTCGTGGAGTAGGTTGCCTGACCTAAGCGTGCCGACCGGACCGTGGCCGTAGCTATTGCAGCGCCCAATAACCTTCGCGGGTTTTCGCATGGAGGTCGGGGCGATTCTTTACCTCGATGCGCAGCTTGTGGTATTTGCCGGGCTCG
>JAOAPT010000492.1 GCA_025463045.1 Candidatus Solibacter sp. | reverse complement strand
CCGATGAGAAGCTGGTCGTCCGCGAGCTGCGCAAGCAGGGGCTGACGCCGATTTATGTGGGCGTGGCGCCGAAGAGCGGCGGCCTGGAAATCAAGCTGCCATCGTTCGGCAAGGGCCGGCGGCGCGACGTTCTCTTTTTCACCCAGGAACTTTCGACCCTGCTGAACGCGGGCGTGCCGCTCGATCGCGCACTGAGCATCACAGCGGAGTTGACCGAGAAGCCGGCCTTCCGCTTCATCGTGCTCGACGTGCTGCGCGTGCTGAAGGGCGGGCGTACGCTGGCCGACAGCCTGGGGACGCACCCGGAGTATTTCGGCGATCTGTACGTCAATATGGTGCGGGCCGGCGAGGCTTCGGGCGCGCTGGCGATGATCTTCGAGCGGCTGGCGGAGTTCGAACGCACGCGCGACGATTTGCGCAATTACATCATTTCGTCGATGATCTATCCGGCGTTGTTGGCGGGCGTCGGCGTGGCGTCGATCACGCTGTTGTTGATGTTCGTGGTGCCGCGGTTTGCGTCGATCTTCAACGACTCCACGATGAAGATCCCGCTGCCGATGAAGATCATGCTGGACGTGAGTAACGTCTTGACAGCGTACTGGTGGATCGGCGCATTGGCCATCGTGATCTCGCTGGTTGCGTGGCGCGTCTACACGGGGACTGCGGCTGGCCGGTTGTGGTGGGACGGCGCGCGGCTGAAGCTTCCGCTGTTGGGCGATGCGTTGTTGAAGGCCGAGACGGCTCGCTTCGCGCGGGCGATGGGGACGCTGCTGGCGAACACGGTCCCGCTGGTGCAATCGCTGGGAATTGCGGCGGCGACTTTGAATAATCGAACGATCTCGGGAGCGCTGGTCGGGGTCGCAATGGGCGTGAAGCGCGGTGAAGGGATCGCGGCGCCGATGCGCAAGGCGGGTGTGTTTCCTCCGCTGGCGGCACATCTGTTGACGGTGGGTGAAGAGACGGGCAAGCTGGATGCGATGTTCATCCGCATGGCGGATATTTACGAGACGGATACGCGCGCCGCGATCAAGCGCTTCACCTCGATTTTCGAGCCGGTGGTGATTCTGGTCATGGGCGTGTTGATCGGCGCGCTGATTTTGAGTATGCTGCTCGCGATCACGAGCATTAACGAAGTGACGGTGTAACCATGACGCAAATGACGAGACGGAATCGAAGACGCTCTTCCCGGGCCGGTGTCACGCTGATCGAAATGCTGGTCGTGGTGACGATCATCGGGCTGTTTGTCGCCCTGGTCGGGCCGGGTTTATTCAGGCAGGCCGATAAGGCGAAGATCACGGCGACGCGCTCGCAGATCGACAGTTTCATGACGGCGCTCGGTACATACAAGCTCGATACCGGCACCTTCCCGACCACCGAGCAGGGCCTTGCGGCGCTGCGCATTAAACCCGCGGACGTGATTCAGTGGAACGGTCCGTACATGCCCAAAGACATCCCCAAAGATCCGTGGGAACACGAGTATCAGTACCGCTTCCCGGGCGAGCATCAGGCGGACGAGCCGGAGATCGTGAGCCTGGGTGCCGACGGCCAGCCTGGCGGCGAAGGAATCAATGCCGATATCCTCAGCTGGAAGAACAGATAATCGACGCGGCATCACGTTGTTGGAGATGGTGGTGGTAGTAGCGATCATCGGGGTGATCGCGGGCGTGAGTTTCCCGGCGATTTCGGCGGGCCTTGAGAGCGTCCGGATGGTCTCGGCCACGGACTCTGTGGCGACTTTCATGAACTCGGCGGTGAATCGCGCGGAGCGGCGGCAGCAGGCGATCGCGCTGCTGGTGGACCCGAAGGAAGGCACGCTCGCGTTGTACTCGGCCGAGCCCGGGTTCGAGAAGCACCTGAAATTGCCGGAAGGCGTGGCGATCGAGGCGGTGCTGCCGGCGGACGGCGCCGGGGAATCGAAGGAAGAGCGGCGCTTTCTGTTTCTACCCGGTGCGACAGTGCCGGCGATCGGGATTCAGTTGACGAACGGGCACAACGCGCACCGGCTGGTACAGCTCGATCCGATGACGGGCTTTCCGCGAGTGAAGAGCATCGAGCCCCAGGTCATACAGTGACGGGAAAAAGACGCGGATTCACGCTGCTGGAAATGCTGGTGGCCACGACCATCATGGGTGTGGCGATCGCGGGCCTGATGTCCGGGCTGTCGAATTCCACGCGCAATGCGGCACGGCTGCGCGATTACGATCGCGCGGTGCAACTCGCGAGGCTGCGGATGAACGATTTGCTGGCCGATATGCGGCTGCCGCGGAATACGCCTCTCGAAGGCCAGTTCGCGCCCCAGATCACCGGCGGACTGACGGCCGGCTGGACTGCGCGAGTCACCAAGGCGGAGCGCTCGCCTTCGCCCGCGCCCGGCGATTTCACGCTCGACCGGATTCAGCTCGAGATCTGGTGGATGAATGGCGACCGTCGCCGCACCATGCAGCTCGAAAGCTACCGGCGGCGCAGCCTGCGTCCGGAAGACATCGAAGGCGAGATGGCGAAATGAGAAGGCGCTCCCAGGCCGGCGTCACGCTGATGGAGTTGCTGGTCTCCGTGGTGCTGCTGAGTCTGCTCTCGGTAGGACTGCTGTTCGCGCTGCGGATCGGCATCAACGCCTATTCGACGACGCAGACCCGCCTGATGGACAACCGCCGCGTGGCGGGAGCGCAGCGCATCCTCGAGGAGGAACTCGAGGGGATGATGCCGGTGGTGGCGCTGTGCGGCGCGAGTGCGCAGGGCGGCGGCGAGAAGGCACCGTTTTTCCAGGGACAGCCGGAGACGATGCGCCTGGTTTCCACCTTCTCGCTGGATGGCGCATGGCGGGGCACGCCGCAGATTCTGGAGATCTTCGTGATCCCCGGAGCGGATGGCAAAGGCGTGCGCCTGGTGGTGAACGAGACGCCGTACGCGGGTCCGGTGAGTGCGGGACGATTCTGCCTGGGGATCAACCGCTATCTGGCGGCGTCGCCCGGGCCGAAATCGTTCGTGCTGGCCGACAAGCTGGCGTTCTGCCGGTTTTCCTACCTGGATCAGGTGCCCGATGGCAGCAGGCCGGCGGCTTGGACTCCGCTGTTCGCGGGGGCCAACTGGCCGAAGGCGGTGCGGGTGGAAATGGCACCGCTCGTGCCCGATCCCGCGCGCTTGCAGCCGATCAGCCTGACGGCCCCAATCCGCATTCACCGTTCGCCGGAGATCCCGTATGACGACTTCCAGTAGACGTCGCGGAAGCGCGCTCCTCACGGTGCTATGGATTTCGGCGGCGCTGGCGGCGGTGGCATTTTCGCTGGCAAATACCGTGCGGGGCGAGACGGACCGGACCTCGACGGAGGTCGACGAGCTCAAGAGCTATTATCTGGCGGTGGGCGCGGTGGACCGGGCGACGATCGAAGTCCTGTGGAGCGCAGCTTACCCGAATTCGTTCATTCCAAAGGGCGCATCATGGGTGGACTACGTCTTCCCGACAGGTGTCGCGCATGTGGAATTGATCCCGGAAACCTCCAAACTGGACGTGAACAACGCCCAACCGGATCAGCTCGGACGTCTGATGATGGCGCTCGGAATTCCGCCCGGTGAGGGGATGCAGATCATCGGTGGAATCCTCGCCCACCGTCCGGGGGGTGCTCCGGCGGGAACTTCCCTGGGAATTCCGTCTTTTCCCGGACAACAGACGTCTTTCCAAGAGATAGAGGAATTACTGCAGGTGAGAGGCGTAACCCCCGATATTTTCTACGGCACGTATGTCCCTGTCCCGGGCAAACCGGCACCGGGCGAACCGGCGTTGGTGCGCCGCAGCGGGCTGGTGGATTGCCTCTCGGTGTACGGCTCGCGCGACCGCGTGGACGTGAATACGGCGGACGCGGCGGTGCTGGCGGCGATCGGAATCCCGCCGGCGGGCGTGCAACTGATTCTCCGCGAACGGCGCACCATGCCCCTGACCGAGGCGCGGTTGGGCGGACTGATGCCGAACCTGGGTCCCGGCGGCGGCTTGCTGCGGCGTGAGGGCAACTCGATCCTGACGATTCGTGCGACGGCACGGGTCAAGCTGGCGAGCGGGCAGCTTTCCGATTTGAAGCGCACCGTGGCCGCGCAGGTCAAATACATGCCGAACGGGTACGACAGCCCGATCCACCTGCTGCGCTGGTACGACACGACGTGGAGCAACTGACCCGCACATGGCTTTAGAACTCAGCACCAAGGACTTTCGCAAGCTGCTCGCCTTCGGCTCCGGCGTCGGGATCGAAATCTGCGCGTCGGACCTCGAAGTGGCGGCGACCCGGGTTCGTCCCAATGGCATTCAGGTGCTGGGCCGCATGACGATCGAGAATTACGCACAGCGTCCGGCGGCGGAATGGGGCGCGGAGTATGCGCGCTTCCTGAAATTGGCTGGTGCGGAGCGGATCAGCGCGACAGTGCTCTTGCCGCGGCGCGAGGTGATCGTACGGCAAATTGCGCTGCCCGGCGTGGCAGACAAGGACATCGAAGGCGCGATCCGCTTCCAGCTCGATTCGCTGCACCCCTACGGCGATGACGAAGTGGTGTGGGGCTGGAGTCCGCTGGCGTATGGCAGTGTGCTGGTGGGCATCGCACGCCGCGAAGTGGTGGACCGGTACGTGTCCCTGTTCGCCGAGGCGGATATCGCGGTCGCGAGCTTCACGTTTTCGGCGGCGGCGGTGCATGCGGCGATCCGGCTGAACGGCATTGCGGAACTCGGCGAAGGGTTCGTCGCGCTCAGCAGGACCGAGGC